>NZ_JAYFER010000413.1:0-8687 GCF_055795065.1 Lyngbya sp. CCY1209 | reverse complement strand
AATAGCAACAACTTTAGGATTTTCTCTTAAAGGAGTTGGTAGAGGCACATTGACTATGCCTTTAAGAGTTCAGTTTTTGACGGCTTAAGAATCCCCGCGTCTTTAGACCGGGGAGAAGTCAATCAATTGTCAAGGAGTTGATTTTTCATCATGGATTCTACTCAACCCTATATGGATACCGCCAACCAGATGGAGACGGTGATCCGCACCGAAAATATCGATATCTTCTACGGCAGTTTCAAAGCGGTGCGCGGTGTCACCCTCGACATTTTCAAAAATAAGGTGACGGCGTTTATCGGCCCGTCCGGGTGTGGGAAAAGTACGATTTTGCGCTGCTTCAACCGCCTCAACGACCTGATCAACGGCTTCAAGTTGGACGGGCAGATCTACTACCACGGACAGAATTTGTACGATCCGAATGTCGATCCGGTGGAGGTGCGGCGGCGCATCGGGATGGTGTTCCAAAAGCCGAATCCGTTCCCCAAGACGATTTACGACAATATCGCCTACGGGGTGCGGGTGAATGGATTGGCCAAATCCAAAGCCGAACTGGACGAGATCGTGGAGCGATCGCTGCGTCAGGCGGTGCTTTGGGATGAGGTGAAGGATAAGTTGGGCGAAAATGGCTTCGCGTTATCTGGGGGACAGCAGCAGCGGTTGTGTATCGCCCGGGCGATCGCGGTGAACCCGGACGTGGTGCTCATGGACGAACCCTGCGCGTCTCTAGACCCGATCTCGACCTTGGCGATCGAGGATCTGATCCACGAGTTGAAGGAAAATTATACCATCATTATCGTCACCCACAATATGCAGCAGGCGACGCGGGTGGCGGACATGACTGCCTTCTACAACGCCAAGGCGGTCGAAGCGGGCAAGCGCTTCGGCTATCTGGTGGAATTCAACGATACCCAGAGTATCTTCCAGAATCCCCAAGAAGAGGCGACCCAGCAGTATGTCAGCGGCCGGTTCGGGTAAAAAAACGGCGCGATCGCGTTTTTGATTGCCCAGATCGAAATTGGGCACAAGTCAGAACAGCAGGGGGGATTGCCGTTCTGACTTCTTTGTTTTCGTGGCGATCGCGCTACGCGCCCTTCATCCAGTGTTTGAGTAAATTATCTTTGACCATTCCCTGGCGAAACACTTCGATCAGGTACTCCTGGGCTTCTTCCAAGCTCAGGTGCTTGACTTGTTCTTGCAGCACCTTCAACTTGAATTGTTGCTCGATGCTCAGATTTCCGGGGGTTTGCATGGTTCGCTCCTCCTGTGAAACTCAAGGATTCAGAAAAAGGTCACTCGTCAAGTGTAACTTTTCTTTACGCTATATGTAAATTATCGTAACAAGTGCTTGACTTTCTGTCCACGACGGACATTTGGACACTTATTTTTTTTGCAAAAATTAACATCTGCGACCATAGCCTTATCATAAAAAGGTGAAAACCTCGAAAAATCGACCAAAGGAGCGAGATTGAGCCGATGGACGCGATGGAATTTTTCAACCAAAGTGCGGGGCGGTGGCGATCGCAGCGGACGACCCACCACCTGGCCTTCCGCCAGGCGGAGAAGGGATCTTCGACGATCGACGTGACGGCCCTGGCCGCGGACGACCCCAAAATCCTCGAGATCTGCGAGATGCACGAGATCGACCCCGGTCTGGCCGCGGGGGGCGCCCACGTCACCTGGAACGGGGAGATGGCCTGGGACAAGGACGACGAGAACCACAAGGGATCGACCGTATTCGCGATCGTCCCCGACCCCGAAGATCCCCGCAAGGGCCGGATGCTGCGGGAACGGGGCTACGCCGAGATCGTCCCGGTGATCGGCCGGTTCGAGATGGATGAGGAAGAGGGACTGACCTTGGTGACGGAATACGAAACCATGAGTTCCATCGAGCGGTTTTGGTTCGTCGGTCCCCATGTCAGGATGCGATCGAGTGCCGTGAAGCGGTTCGGTGGCTTCAACACCTCCACCTTCTGCACCGAAGTCCGCATCGACCCCGACGCCGAAGCGACAGAATCCTCCCCGAAAGAGAAGGAAACCGTTCCTTTCATCTCCGCCTTGGGTTGGTAAAACCGCGACTCCCGTCGAACCGAAAGGTTTGAACGGGAGTCCGTTGTTGGGATGGGAGCCCCCGCGAATATCCTCAAAGGCAGTAACATTTAAAAAATGATACGAGCAGTTTTCTATCCGCCGCGGTACGGTTCGATCCCCCATTATCCCCCTTAAAAAGGGGGACTTTGAATTTTCAAACGTGCTTGATTAGCCAGAGAAACGCTATAATCCAATCGCCATGACATCTATAACCATAGAAAAAACATATACTTTTGAAGATTACCTCGAATATGACGACGGCACGGACAACCGTTATGAACTGGTCAATGGAAAGTTGGAAATCATGAATCCGCCGACGATCAGACATTTGCTCATCGCCGATTTTATCCGAGATAGTTTGACAGCAGAAATAACTCGGCTGAATTCACCTTGGCTGTGTTTGAAAGAAGCGGGAGTCCGCACTGGATTTCGGAAGTCTAGGTTGATAGATGTCTGCGTGGTATCCAGGGAACAAGTCTTAGAACTGTTGGATCAATCCGCCGTTTTTCAAACCCCGCCGATGTTAGTCGTGGAAGTCGTCAGTCCCGAATCCGTCAGCCGGGATTATCGGTACAAAAGATCCGAATATGCGGCGGCGGAAATCCCCGAATATTGGATCGTCGATCCGATGTTGAATAAGGTTTCCGTTTTGCGGCTGGATGAGGGATTGTACGAGGAAACGGTTTTGACCGAAAATCAACAAATTGTCTCCCAATTTTTTCCCGAATTGACTTTGACTGTCGAACAGATTTTGGCGGCGGGAAATATTTTCTCCTCACCCGACACCCCCGCCCCCTAGAAACCGGGTTTCTACAATAATATTTTGGAATCCATAAAAAACTCATCTATAAACTCGGTTTATTCCCCCAACCAGATACTCCAGTCCCATCCAGTCCAGAGCGGCGAGACTGAATGAATCCCACGGGACACCGAGGGGGTCGATTCCGGGTCGGTGAGTGGGTAGAAAATAAAGACCTGTGAATTTGTTAAAGTTGAGATGGAATCGGCTTCCACTCGACTCACCCCCCCAACCCAAGATGTCTTCGAGATCTCACACGCAGCAATTCCCCGAAATCCTCGGCTATAGACTGGTCGAACAGTTATATCTGGGGTCGCGAACGGCGGTCTATCGAGGCGTGCAAATCGCCGGAGAACGCCCCGTCGCAATTAAGCTGCTGCGGCGGGAGCATCCGAGCTTTGGAGAGTTGGTACAGTTTCGCAATCAGTATGCGATCGCCAAAAAACTGCCCATTTCCGGCATCGTTCGACCCCTGAGTTTAGAACCCGTCGGCAACACCTATGCCTTGGTGATGGAAGATTGGGGCGGAATTTCCCTGGACAAATACAGCCGGAAGCAACCTTTAGAATTGACCCGGGTGTTGAGCATCGCCCTGCAAATTGCCGAGATTCTCCAGGATTTGCACCGACACCGGGTCATCCACAAAGATATCAAACCCGCCAACATTCTGATTCACCCCGAAACGCGGCAAATCAAACTGATCGACTTCAGTATCGCCTCTTTGCTGCCCAAAGAAACCCAAGAAATCCAAAATCCCAATATTTTGGAAGGAACCCTGGCCTATCTCGCGCCGGAACAAACGGGGCGGATGAATCGCGGGATCGACTACCGGGCGGACTATTACGCCCTCGGCATCACCCTCTATCAATTGCTGACGGGTCGCCTGCCTTTCAGCAGCGACGATCCCTTAGAATTGGTGCACGGTCACATCGCCAAGGTCGCCACACCGGTGCATCAGGTCGATAGCGACATTCCCGAGAGAGTGGGGGCGATCGTCGCGAAATTGATGGCGAAGAATGCCGAAGAGCGTTATCAGAGTGCTCTGGGACTCCAATTTGACCTGCGGGAGTGTTTGACCCAGTTGAAAGCCACGGGAACCGTCGCCCATTTTGAATTGGGGCGGCGAGATCTGAGCGATCGCTTCCTCATCCCTGAAAAACTCTACGGACGCGAAGCCGAAGTTCACACCCTCCTCCACGCCTTCGACCGAGTCAGTGAAGGGGCAGCAGAATTCATGCTCGTGGCGGGATTTTCCGGCGTCGGAAAAACGGCCGTCGTCAACGAAGTCCACAAACCCATTGTCAGACAACGGGGCTATTTTATCAAGGGAAAATTCGACCAATTTAACCGCAGTATCCCTTTGAGTGCTTTTGTGCAGGCTTTTCGCAATTTAATGGGGCAGTTGCTCTGTGAATCTGACCGACAGTTGGCCGACTGGAGGGTTCGGATTCTCGAGGCGGTGGGAGAAAACGGACAAGTGTTGATCGAAGTGATTCCCGAACTGCAACAAATTATCGGAGTACAACCCCCGGCTCCCGAACTTTCCGGCACCGCCGCTCAAAATCGATTCAACCGGCTGTTTTCAAAGTTCATTCAAGTTTTTGCCAAACCCGAACATCCCCTCGCGATCTTTTTGGATGATTTGCAGTGGGCAGATTTGGCATCGCTACAGTTGATCGAACGGCTGATGAACGACCGGGGTTATCTGTTACTATTGGGAGCCTACCGAGATAACGAAGTTTCCCCGACCCATCCGTTTATCTTGACGGTGGAGGAACTGAAGAAATCCGGGGCGATCGTGAATACAATTACCCTCGCGCCCCTGGGGTTAGAAGATGAGAATCGTTGGGTTGCAGATACCCTGATTTGTTCCCGGGAACTGGCCCGACCCCTAACGCAACTGGTCGATCGCAAAACTCAAGGCAATCCCTTTTTTATCACGCAATTTTTGAAAGCGCTGCACGGGGAAGGTCACATCACTTTCAATCGCGATCGCGGTTACTGGGAATGCGATATCGCCCAAATTGCCGCCGCCGCCACCACCGATGACGTGGTGGAATTTATGGCGCGGCAGTTGCAAAAATTGCCCCCGGAAACCCGAGACATTCTCAAGTTGGCTGCCTGTATCGGCAACCGGTTCGATCTGGGTACCTTGGCGATTATTTCGGAGCGATCGCCCGAGGCAGTTGCAACGGCCCTGTGGCCGGCTTTACAAGAGGGTTTGATTTTGCCCACCAATCAAGTTTACAAGTTCTTTCAGGACATCGGTGGCTCAGTCAGCCCGGGCGAAATTAACCCCGGCTATCGCTTTTTGCACGATCGCGTCCAACAAGCCAGCTATTCCCTGATTCCCGAAGTTAAAAAACAGGCGACTCACCTCAAAATCGGTCAACTGCTCCGACAAAAACTCTCCCCAACTGAGCAGGAAGAAAAACTCTTCGACTTGGTGGGACAATTCAACCTCGGACAAACACTCCTGCGAGATCCCGACGAACGGGAAGCCCTCGCCCGACTGAACTTAAAAGCCGGACGGAAAGCCAAACAAGCCACCGCCTACGTCGCCGCCCGCAACTTCATTCAAACGGGGCTGGAATTACTCACCGCCGACCCTTGGCAACGTCAGTATGAGTTGACCTTGGCTCTCCACATCGCCGCCACGGAAGCCGCTCATTTAAATGCCGACTTTGAGGCGATGGAGTCCTTCGCCGGTGTCGTTTTAGACTCGGCCCGAACCCAACTCGATCGCATCAAAGTCTACCAAATTCAACTGCAAGACTTGGGCGCCCGGAGTCAGTTTTTGCAGGCGATTTCTCTCGGCGCCAAAGCCCTGTCCGAATTGGGCATCGAATTTTCCTCCGAACCCGATGAGATCTTGACGAGTACCGCCCTGCAAAAAGTGTCCCGTAAACTCGAAGGTCAAAAGATTGAGGAACTCGCCGAACGGCCTGTCATGAGCGACCCTCAAACCATCGGGGCGATGCAACTGCTGGCTGAGTTGTTTACGCCGGTTTTTCTCGGCCAACCCACCCTGCTACCGCTGTTGATGGCGACGATGGTGAGTTTATCTTTGGAATTTGGCAATACCCCGGCATCGACCATCGGCTACGCGGGCCACGGGATGGTGCTGTCCGCTTTTCTGGGAGAGGTTGACCGGGGCTATGCTTTCGGACAGGTTGCCCTCCGCCTTTTAGAGCGGTTTGATGCCCGGGAATTTAAGTCCCTCACTTTGCTGATGTTCGGCTGTTTTCTCCAACATCGTCGAGAATCGCTGCGGGCGATCATTCCGACGGTAAAAGCGGGTTATTTTGCCGGTATGGAAACGGGAAACTTCCTCTATGCCGGTTACAACAGCCACAATTATTTCCGGGGTAATTTGTTGGCGGGGGTGCCGCTGGGGGATTGGGATTCGGAGCTCGAAAATTACTGCGTCGCTTTGGCGGCGGCCAAGCAAGATTCGGTTCTGGCTTATCTGAGGATGATTCAACAGCTCGTCCAGAATCTCCGAGAAACGGTGGAGAAACCCGATCGCCTGTCGGGAATCGCCTACGATGAAACGGTGATGTTTCCCAGGTATCGCCGGGATGGAGAGTTCGTCGCGATCGCGATCGCCCACGTTTACAAACTCCTATCCGCCTATCTGTTCGGTAATTATACCAATGCCCTTAATTATATTGCCGAAGTCGAGCGACATTTAGCGATATTAGTGGGGATTGTCGATCGCCCCCTGTTCCATTTTTACGCCGCGTTAACTGACTTGGCGGTCTGCTCCGACGGCGAGGAAAGTGAGCGGGATGAAACCCTAAAACGGGCGGAAGCTCACCAACGGATATTGGCGGAATGGGCGCAGGATGCCCCCATGAATTACCGACACAAAGTTGACTTGATCGAAGCCGAAAAATGTCGGGTTTGCGGTCAAAATTACGTCGCGGGCGATCGCTACGATCGCGCCATCGCGGGTGCCAAAGAAAGCGGTTTGATCCAAGAAGAAGCCCTCGCCAACGAACGGGCGGCTCAATTCTACCTAAATTGGGGTAAGGAAAAAGTCGCCGCCGGCTATATGCAAGAGGCTTATTATTGCTATGCCAAATGGGGGGCGGCAGGGAAAGTTGCCGATTTGGAAAGCCGCCATCCCCAACTACTCGCACCGATTTTGCAATCCGCTCGGACCACTTTATCGGCGACAGAAACGCTGTTTGCGATCGCCGGTTCGGGTACGACTCAGACGAGCAATACCCATTCTTCGACCTCCAGCAGTACCAGTATTTCGGCAACCCTGGACTTGGCGACGGTGTTGAAAGCTTCCCTCACCCTATCGAGTGAAATTGAACTGGAAAAACTGTTGGCGACTTTGCTGCAAACGGTGCTGGAAAATGCGGGAGCCGATCGCGGGATCTTGCTGATGCCGCAGGACAATCAATGGTTTGTCGAGGCGGTGGCGACTATCGAGGAACCCGCCCGAGTGCAGTCCGTCCCCCGATCCAGTTATTCCGAGCTTCCCCAAACGTTAATTCACTGGGTCGAACGGAGCCGAGAACCGATGGCGATCGCGGATGCGGCCGACCATCCGCTGCTGGAAAATGATGCTTATATTTTGCGACGAAAACCCAAGAGTATCCTGTGTAATCCGATTTTGAAACAGGGTCAACTCATCGCCCTTTTGTATTTGGAGAATCGGGCTACCATCGGCGCATTTACCCGCGATCGCGTCCAACTTTTAAACCTTCTGTCTACTCAAGCGGCGATTTCTCTGGAAAATGCCCGCCTCTACCAACAGGCCCAAGACTATTCCCGGCGGCTGGAACAGTCCCAAATGCAACTGGTAGAAAGTGAGAAAATGTCGGCTCTGGGGAACTTAGTCGCGGGGGTCGCCCACGAAATTAACAATCCCGTGGGCTGCATTTTGGGCAATGTCAGTGCGACCCGAGATTATCTCGACGATCTGTTGGGTTTGCTCGATCTCTACGGCGAGAAATTTCCCGAACCGGGGGCAGAAATTGAGGAGGAACGGGAGGCGATCGAATTGGACTACATTCGCGAAGATTTGCCGAAACTGATGCGGGCGATGAAGGATGCGGGCGATCGCATCAAATCGATCAGCAGGAGTTTGCGGACGTTCTCCCGCGCCGATCGCGACGACCGGCAAAAATTTGACATTCACGAAGGTATCGAGAGCACCTTGTTAATTCTGCGCCACCGCCTGAAAGCGAACCCGAATCGTCCGGCGATTCAGGTGGTTCAGAACTACGGCAAAATTCCCGAATTGCTCTGTTTTCCCGGACAGTTAAACCAGGTATTTATGAATATCTTGGCGAATGCGATCGATATGTTCGACGAAATGCCTCAAACTGTCTCGATTCGGGAATTAGAAGCTCGCCAACCCACAATTACAATTCAGACCGAGATTCTCCCTGCGGAACTCGGCGGGAACGAGGGCGATCACGTCCAGATCAAAATCGGCGACAACGGCCGGGGGATGACGGAAGAGATACGAGCCAAAATATTTGATTATTTATTCACGACAAAAGCCGCCGGAAAAGGAACCGGTTTGGGATTGGCGATCGCCCGTAAAATTGTCACGGAACATCACGGCGGCACTCTGGCGGTCGAGTCGGCTTTGGGTCGGGGTTCGGAGTTCTTAATCCGACTGCCTGTTCGCGGTTAGGTCAAACCCCTAGAAACCCGGTTTCTCATTTTCCCGACAAATCAATCGCCCGTCGCCAGTTTTCACGTAAAATCTCCGATACGTTTGGAAGCTCTGTCTCTTTAGAGCAGGGAGGAAAAACGAACGGCGACTTGAGTC
>NZ_JAYFER010000412.1:0-12068 GCF_055795065.1 Lyngbya sp. CCY1209 | reverse complement strand
GAGCCGTGTGAGGTGAAAGTCTCATGCACGGTTCTGAATGGGAGGGGGAGATGGTAACATCTCTCTCGACCCCTAATAGCTACCCGAACTGATATTCAAATTCACGATCGCACACCCGATATGACAGTATCCGTATCTGCCGCAACCCGCACCATCCGCATCGGTTCGCGCAAAAGTCAACTCGCCCTCGTCCAAACCTACTGGGTCCAGGAACAGCTCCAGCAGCGCTTCCCGGACATCAAGTTCGAGGTTCACACCATGTCCACCCAAGGCGACAAGATCCTCGACGTCGCCCTGGCCAAAATTGGAGACAAGGGACTGTTCACCAAAGAATTGGAAGTGGGGATGCTCAGTCGCGAAACTGACATCGCGGTTCACTCCCTCAAAGATCTGCCCACCCAACTCCCCGAAGGGTTGATGCTCGGGTGCGTCACGGAACGGGAAGATCCGGCGGACGCGGTAGTGTTTCACGAAAAAAATCGGGGCAAACAACTCGACACCTTGCCGGCGGGGGCGATTATCGGCACGTCTTCCCTGCGCCGTCTCGCCCAATTGCGGCACCATTACCCCCATTTAGAATTTAAAGATGTTCGGGGCAACCTCAACACCCGACTGCAAAAACTGGATGAAGGTCAGTATGATGCGCTGATCCTGGCCGTGGCGGGGCTCAGACGGCTGGGAATGGGCGATCGCATCGGCCAGGTCATCCCGTCGGATATCTCGCTGCACGCCGTCGGACAGGGCGCGCTGGGGATCGAGTGTCGGGAAGGAGACACGGAAATTCTGGACGTGATCAAAGCCCTGGAACATACCCCCACCGCCCAGCGGTGCCACGCCGAACGGGCCTTTTTGCGGGAGTTGGAAGGGGGATGTCAGGTTCCCATCGGCGTGAATACAGTTGTTGAAAGCGATCGCCTGACTCTGACCGGGATGGTTGCCAGTTTAGACGGAAAGCGGCTGATCAAAGATACCGTCGCCGGGGCCGCCGCAGACGCGGAACAGTTGGGCATCGAACTGGCCCACAAACTGAAAGAACAGGGAGCCCAAGAGATTTTGACCGAAATCTTTGCCGAAATCAATCGCGGTTAGCGGTAAGCGAGGGTGTGAAGTGTGGGGAGATTTGATAACGGACAACTATCGATTGTCAATTATCAATAATTAATTGTCAATTATCACCAATTATCATGACAACATCTCGCGATTCCTTTCACACCGCCCTCGAATTTACCCTGAAGTGGGAGGGGGGTGTCGGACACCCGGAAGACCTGGGGGGTGTGGTGAATTACGGCATCACCCAGGCGACTTACGACACCTACCTGGAGAATCAGGGGAAACCGTCGAAGTCCGTCAAGGAGATCACCAAGCTGGAAGTGGAGGAGGTGTACTATACGATGTACTGGCAAGCCTCCAAAGCGGATCTGATGGTGTTGCCCCTGGCGGTGGTGCAGTTCGATACGGCGGTGAATTTTAGCGTCCGCGCCAGCGTGGAATTTTTGCAGGAAACTTTGGGGGGGCTGACGGTGGACGGGAAATTCGGCCCGAAAACCCAAGCCACCCTGGAACAGAATAATAATTTGGAAACGGCCCAGCGCTACGGTCAAGCCCGGATGGATTACCGCTACAAGCGGGTTGAAGCGAATCCCGACCAGAAATTATTTTTGGAGGGGTGGTTGAGGCGCGATCGCGATCTGTTGAGCTACGTCACCCAGTTGGGGGGCGGGACGCTCCCGCCCCCCCCGACGCCCCCGGAAGATCCCGGTTCCCCCACCCAACCGGAAATCCTCGACAAACTGCAGCAGGCGATCGCATTGTTGCAGGAAGTGGCAGTGAATCTGAAAAATAATTGATAATTGATAATTGATAATTAACAATTATTTTTCTTTCCCCCCGACTCCCGACTCCCTAATACCGACTCCCGACCTAAATTTCGTCGAAGTCCGACTTGCAGACGGCCAAGATGCGGCGATCGTTTTCGCCGACGGGTTCGATCGGGTAAAATCCTTCCAAGCCAACTTGCAGGTCGGCGCCGCCTTGCCGTGCGGCTAGGATCGAGGCGCGATCGTAGTTGACGCTGTAGGCGTGGGGTTCTTGGCTGTAGCTGTCCACGATGGTCAGGGCCAGGTGATTGCCCCGCGATCGCCCCGTGAAGCAGTCGAAGGAGGAACGGGGCATATAAAAGGCGCCGACGAAGTTTTCCCGTCGGACTTCAAACACCATGTAAGCCTGTCCGAGTTGTTCCGGTTCGGGAGACTGTCCGTACAGGTAGACGCCATCCCGAAACCGGGGTGTCGGAGTTTCGGCGCGATCGTCCGCCGGGACGGAGGCGGACTCGGGGATCGTTTGGGCGCGGACGGAACCCCCCAAACTTCCGCCGAACCAGCAGAGGCTCAAAATCAAAACGGCTTGAAAAATGTTGTTGGGGTGGACTCCGACTCCCGCCCCCGATATAACAGAATGAAAAAATTGATGTAACATTTTTGAGGATCTCATGAAAGCATCACCGGCTGGATTAGAAAAAATCGGTTCTAGATCATCTGAGAGGGATTGATGCGAATTCCAACATACAATAAGATTTGTGGGGGCAAGCCTCTGGGCTTGTCAATGTGGGCGTGCATGACTTCTCCTTGTGGGTTGACAGTTAGATGGACAGTGAACGCTGCCAGAAACCTGAAAATAGTACGGCCTCCACAGGTATGATGACGGTACGCATCTCGATCTAAGGGAACGCAAAGTACAATTATGCGAATTTTATTTGTAGCTGCCGAAGCGGCTCCTCTGGCCAAAGTGGGGGGTATGGGGGATGTCGTCGGGGCTTTACCCCAGGTGTTGCGGGCAATGGGACACGATGTCCGCGTCTTTATGCCCTACTACGGTTTCTTGCCAGACAAACTCAAAATCCCGAAGGAACCGATCTGGTGGGGAAACGCCATGTACCAGAAGTTCGCCGTCTTCGAGACGACGTTGCCCAAGACAGATGTTCCGTTATATCTGTTCGGACACCCCTCCTTCATGCCCCGGCGAGTGTATTACGGAGAAGATGAGGACTGGCGGTTCACCCTCTTTGCCAACGGTGCGGCAGAATTTTGCTGGAATTATTGGAAGCCCCAAATCGTCCACTGCCACGACTGGCACACGGGGATGATTCCCGTCTGGATGAAAGAAACCCCCGACATGGGGACGGTGTTCACCATTCATAATTTAGCGTATCAGGGGCCTTGGCGGTGGTTTTTGGAACG
The DNA here is from genome assembly GCF_055795065.1 of Lyngbya sp. CCY1209. Taxonomy (NCBI): domain Bacteria; kingdom Bacillati; phylum Cyanobacteriota; class Cyanophyceae; order Oscillatoriales; family Microcoleaceae; genus Lyngbya; species Lyngbya sp. CCY1209. The sequence continues at coordinate 8,832 of NZ_JAYFER010000412.1, read as the reverse complement.
CATCACCTGGTGTCCTTGGTACATGGAAGGTCACAACGTCATGGCGGCGGCGGTCCAATTTGCCGATCGCGTCACGACGGTTTCCCCCACCTACGCCGGTCAAATCCAGACGGCAAGCTACGGGGAAAACCTGGAGGGGTTGCTCTCCTACATCAGCGGCAAGATGTCGGGAATTCTCAACGGCATCGACACGATGGCTTACAACCCGGAAACCGATCGCTATATCGTCGAAAATTTCAACGCCGACACGGTGGAAAGGCGCAAGACCAACAAAGTCGCCCTCCAGGAAGAATTGGGACTCGAAGTCAACTCCGGCTCGTTCCTGATCGGGATGGTGACTCGACTCGTCGAGCAGAAGGGACTGGATCTGGTGATTCAAATTATGGACCAGCTCCTGTCCTTCACCGACTCTCAGTTTATCATGCTGGGGACGGGCGATCGCTACTACGAGACGCAAATGTGGCAAATGGCCTCCCGCCATCCGGGCCGCATGAGCACCCAAATCCTGTTCAACGACGCCCTGTCGCGGCGAATTTATTCGGGGTGCGACGCCCTGGTCATGCCCAGCCGCTTCGAGCCCTGCGGGATCAGCCAAATGCTGGCGATGCGGTACGGCTGCATCCCCATCGTGCGGCAGACCGGGGGCTTGGTGGATACGGTGTCCCACAACGACCCGGTGAACGAAGTCGGGACGGGCTACTGTTTCGACCGCTACGAGCCCCTGGACTTCTTCACCTCGATGGTGAGGGCGTCCGAGGCATTCCGGTACAAAGATCACTGGCGGCGACTCCAGCAGCGGGCGATGCAGCAAAACTTTAGCTGGGAAAACTCGGCTCGGGAGTACCTCAAAGTCTACGAAGAAGTGGCAGCGAACTACCCCTCCCAACCGGCCGCAGCCCAGCCGGAACCCGGGATGACGGTGTAAACAAAACCGACTCCCCATATTGGAGAAAACGAGATGCTGCGGGCTCAATAATCATCGCCCGCAGCATTTTGCGATCGCGTGAAAGTAGGGAGTCGGGAGTCGGTATTAGGGAGTCGGGAATAGAAATCACCTTTTCATTTTTCATTTTTCATTTTTCACTTTTCACTTTCTCCAATCCCTCGCACCAGCTCCGGAAACGATTCGACGGTCATTTGCAGGGCATCGACATCGAACTCAGCCTGCTCGGTTTTGAGGCGGTCGGCATATTGCAACAGTTCCGAACACTGATATTGATTTCCCAGAGCTTCCATGCGTTCCGCGAACTTGTGAATTTCCCCCCAAATCAAAGTTTGACGCAACTCGCGCCAGTTCGTCTCTTGTTCTTCCCGCAATTTTTCGAGCAGTTCGGGTATCCGTTCGGGAACCAAAACGGGTTGGGGAGATTCTTCCGGCGCGGGTGCGGTGTCCGTCGGGGCGCCGTCTTCGGTTTGTTTTGTCTTTTCTAATACTGGAAATAATTTCTCCAATTCCAGGGCTAATTGGACGCGGCTGACGGGTTTCCGCAAGAAGCCGTCGTAGAGCGATCGCCACTGCCGCTGTTCCTGCAAAAACGCCGAAGCGGTGAGGATGACAATGGGAATGTCCCGGGTGGTGCGATCGGTTTTGAGGATCGATGCCACCTGCTGTCCGTCCATGTGGGGCATCCGCCAATCGAGCAAAATCAGGTCGGGTTTCTGAGAGCGGACGATCGCGATCGCCTCGGACCCATCCTCAGCACTCAAAACGGTATGGTGAGTCTGGGCAAAATAGCCCTGAATCAGCTCCCGGTTGGACGCCACGTCATCGACGACGAGGACCGTCACGGGGGCGAAATCCGCCAAACTTTTCCGGGACTGAAACTCCAATTTCTGGGGAAGAAAAGCGGAGTCGAGGGTGCGAACGTGCGGAAAAATAAATGCAAAGCGACTGCCCCGACCCAACTCACTTTGCAGTTCGATGCGCCCCCCCAGAATCTCGGTCAACCGCTTGGTAATCGCCAAACCCAACCCGGTGCCGCCGTACTTGCGGTTGCTCTGACCTTCGCTTTGGCGAAAGGCGTCGAAAATGTCGTCCTGCTGTTCGAGGTCGATGCCGATGCCGGTATCTTCGACGGCAATTTCCAGACAAATTTCTCCGGGTGAACGTGTTTCCGAGGGCCGGCAGCGCAGGGAAATTTCGATCCCGCCGCCATCGGTAAATTTGAGGGCGTTACCGACCACATTAAATAAAATCTGGCGCAACCGCACCTCGTCGAAACTGATGCAGGTGGGAACGTCCCGGCCCACTTCCACCCCCAGGGACAGATTTTTTTGAGCCGCTTTTTGGGAGAAAATTTGCTCGACTTCGGTCAAAAGCTGCCGCACATCGACCGCTTCGTAGTGCAGTTGAAATTTGCCGGCTTCAATTTTGGAGAGGTCGAGAATGTCGTTGATCAGCGCCAACAGCGTCCGGCCGCTGGCGGCGATCGAGCGCAGATAAGAGCGCTGGAGCGGTTCCCGAACCAAATTTTCCAGCAATTCACAAAAGCCCAAAATCGCATTCATGGGGGTGCGGATTTCGTGGCTCATATTGGCGAGAAATTCGCTCTTGGCGCGGTTCGCCGCCTCCGCCGCCTGGGTCGCCCGTTCCAGGGCTTTATTTTGGCAGGCGAGTTCATCTTCCATGCGCTTGCGGACGGTGATATCGGTGGAGATGCCGCAAACCCCGTAAATGTTTCCGTCGGAGTCGAATAAGGGGCATTGAATGGACAAATAGGTGTGGAGTTCTCCGCCGTGGAAAATTCGTTCTTCAAACTGGAGGGGAACTTTCAAGTTGAGGACTTGGCGATCGTGGTTGGAGAAAACATCAGCGAGTTCCTCTGGAAAAATATCGTAAGCCGTCTTCCCTTCGACATCCTCCGGATCGAAATTGCAAACGTCTCCACATTTGCGGTTAATTAGCAAATATTGCAGCTCCAAATTTTTCATGTAAATCAGTGCCGGGGAATTGTCCAAAATGGCTCGCAACCGTTCCTCGCTCTCCCGCAGGGCGATCTCCGTCAGGCGGCGATCGCTGATATCTTCCACCATCGCTAAAATATAAAGAACTTCCCCGCTCAAATTCCGTCGCACCCGCGTCGTCAGACTCACCCAGCGCACCGCCCCGGTTTTCGTGAGGTAGCGCTTTTCCAAGCGAAATCCGTCCGGCCTGCAGGCCACCACGCCCCGGCTCTGACCGGAAGTCGAAATGATATCCTCCGGGTGGGTGATCTCTTCGTCCGATAGCGTTTGCAATTCCGCGGCGGAATAGCCGACAATTTCACAAAATGCCAGGTTGACTTGGGCGAACTCGTAGTCCGGCGGCAGGCAGACGAAAATGCCGATGGGGGCATCTTCAAAAATTTCTCGAAATCGCTCTTCGCTATCCCGCAGCGCCATCTCGATGCGCTCCCGGCGCTGGATTTCTTGCAGCAATTGGCGGTTCATCTGCGTGAGTTGCTCGGTGCGATCGGCCACCAATTCTTCGAGGTGGAGGCGATGCTGTTCCAGTTCGGCTTCCGCCTGTTTTCGCTCTTGGATATCTTCCACCATGCCGATCGCAAAATTTTGATCTTCGGCATCAAATAATCCGTCTCGGGCGCGGACTAAAGAAACGGTCAGATATCCCCAAATCTGCCGTCCGTCCTTGCGGATGTAGCGCTTTTCCAGTTGATAGACATCCCGTTTCCCGGCGATCAATTCCTGATAGAGTTGGCGATCGGCTTCGACATCCGCCGGGTGGGTACAATCGGAAAAGGTCATGTTTCTCAGTTCCTCGGCACTGTAGCCGAGAAAGTTTTGAAGGGCCCAATTGGTGGTTAAGAGGCGTCCGGTGTCGTTTGCCAAAGCCATTCCGATCGCCGCCCCGTCGAACATGGCCCGAAACCGGGCTCTCTCTTTGAGCAGTTCGGCTTCCGCCTGTTGCCGTTCCCGGATCTCCCGCTGGAGGCGATCGTTGGCCCGGGTCAATTCCGCCGCCCGCCGTTCGAGGGTTCGGTTAAGGTTTCGCAACTCAGTCGGACTAGGAAGGGCGAGGGCTTGAGGCAGAATCGGGATCAACGCCAGGGCGGTATAGCAAGAAACGAAGGCGGTGGCGGCTTTGATCGTCCCCGACAGCCAGTAAAAGGGATACCAGAGCGTCACGACCGCCATCAGGTGGGTGGTTCCGCAGGTGATGATGAACAGGCTGAAGAGCAGAAAAATCCACCGGAAGGGCAGATCGTGCCGTTTGTGGGCGAAGTAGGCCAGTATCACCGGAATGGAATAGTAGGCGAGGGCGATTAACGAGTCTGAAAGCAAGTGCAACCAAACCAAATCCGGTTGCCACAGGTAGCAGTGACCGTGGGGGATGTAGTTCTGACTGAGAAGCCAGTTTTGAAGCTGCTCGAACATGATCGATTTCTACAAATCTTGTTTGACGTGAGTCCTGGGAACCGCCGGGGATCTGAATTGCCGGATGGGCCCGCCCATCGAAGATTGATTTCCCAAAGTCGTTCGGGCGGGATTTTTCAATTTTTTTAATCTTGAGTTGTATATAGTTTTTCGATCATTGTATCAGTCAGGTCCGAGGCGGAAATGTCGAACTGGACTCGTCCCCCTTTGAGTCCCACGACGCGATCGCAGTGGCTGCGGGCGAATTCGATCGCGTGCAGGCTGACGACCAGGGTTGTACCGCGTTCTCGGGTTATTTTGGAGAGCAGATCCATAATTTCGAGCGATCGCTCCGGATCAAGGCTGGAAATCGGTTCATCCGCCAAAATAACGCTGGGATTCTGTACCAAAACCCGCGCGATCGCCACCCGCTGCCGCTGTCCCCCGGAGAGGCGATCGGTCCGTTCAAATAATTTCTCCGCAATTCCCACCCGATTTAACGCCTCAGATGCCGCTTTCACCTCCAACGGATACATCAGCGAGACCGCCGCCTTCCACAGCGGCCAGTTTCCCAAATTTCCGGCGTTGATATTGTGAATCACCCGCAGATTCTCCACCAAATGAAACTGCTGGTAAACCGTTCCAATTTGCCGTTGTAAATGACGGCGAACCGGCGGACGCAGCGTCCCCAAATTTCGCCCCAACACCCACACTTCCCCCTCGCTGGGAAGCAAACTCCCATTCAACAAACTCAGCAGCGTACTCTTCCCCGCCCCGGACGAACCCACCAAAGCGACTTTTTCCCCCGCTTCAATGCGTAAGTTAATTCCCGAAAGTGACGCGATCGCACCGAATCGCAGCCCCACATTTTTCAATTCAAAAACGGGAAAATTTTCAACCATATCAAAAATCGCAACCTTGCCATCCACATCAAATTGTAGGGGCGAATGGCATTCGCCCTCCAAAACTTCGGTGTAATTTTAGATCTGATATTTTCCGCTCTTATCCGTGGAGGCAACCGTCCCGGGTTGCCGGTGGAGGCGGTGGGTGCAACCTTATAGGGTTGCCCAAAAATCCGCTACTGAATCTTCCCAATTTCCCGTCCCACTTCCTCAATTTGAGAGTAATTAGAATTTTGAGTCGGGATAAACTTTCCGGCGCTGAATAATTCCAGAATTTCCTGTTCTTCGGGAACATTCGGATCGAGGTTTAAAAACGCCTCCCGAACTCGGGCGATGAAATCCTCGCCATATTGTTCTTCAACCCGGGGATGGATCACCCAATGATAATCGTAGTAAGAAGGAGTCCGCCAAATCACCGTCACTTTTTCCAAATCAACGGTTCCTTCTTCCACCCGCTTTTGCCACACCTTTTCATTCACCGCCCCCACTTCGTAGCTACCCGCCTCTACCAACTTAATGGTTTTATCGTGGTCGCCGGAAAAGCCCGCTTCTCCTTGAAAATCCGACAAATTGACATTCGCCTGTTGCAAGAAGTATTGGGGCATCAGCCGCCCCGACGTGGAGGACTCGCTGCCGAAGGTAAACCGCCGCCCCTTCAATTGTTCCAAATCCGAAATCTCTTCAAATTCCGTCAGTCCCGATTCCGTATTGGCGATAAATAGACTGTGAAATTGTTCGTCCACATCCCGCTGGGCGATCGCTTCTGCCCCGGGAACTTGCAACCGCGCCTGCACCCCCGTCAACCCGCCGAACCAAACCAATTCCAAATCCCCCACTTTGAAGGCGGTGACGGCGGCGGCGTAGTCGGTGACGGGTTTGTATTCCACCGGAACCCCCAACTCTGCTTCCAAATAGGCGGCCAATTTTTCATACTGGCGCTGGAGTTTTTGCGGATCTTGGTCCGGAATCGCCCCCACCACCAGCGGATCGGCATTGTCCCCGGCGGGGTCACTTTGAGTTTGAGAACCTTGAGAACAAGCTCCCAGCGATAACATCAGCAACGCCAGACCGGACACCAAACATTTTTTGAACATCAGATAATAAAGAATTGATCTTGAAAATTTAACAGTCTCCTACTCTAGCACGAACCAAAAAAAGTGGGTGCCGTCAGCACCCACGCTCCTCTAAAATCGCATTCGAGAAAGATTTGCTTAGACGGCGACGAGTTGTTTTTCCATATCGCTGCTGTACTCACCCCTGCGGGCGGCACTGTTGCATTTAGCGCGATGTAATAGCAATTCCTGGGCCGTTTTCACGTTGGCATCTTCGCCCTTCCAGGCTTCGAGGGCGGGTTGCTGGATGGCGCGGGCGTAGGAGAAGGTCACGGGCCAGGGGCAGATGTCGCCGTACTGGACGTTCATTTCGTTGAGGTGCGCCGCCGCCCGTTCCGGAGTCTGACCGCCGGACAGGAAAGCCACGCCGCCCACCAAGGCGGGGACGTTGCGAAGCAGGCAGCGGACGGTGAAGGTGGCGACTTCCTGGACCGAAGCCTGTTCGGGGCAACCCTTCCCGGAAATGACCATGCTGGGCTTGAGGACCATGCGATCGAGGGCGACGCCCTGGGTGTGCAGTTGGTTGAAGACGGAGTGCAGCGTCGCGTCGGTGATGTGGAAGCAGCGGGCGATGGAGTGATTGCCGTCGATGAGAACTTCCGGTTCGACGATGGGCACCAAGCCGCCTTCCTGACAGAGTGCCGCGTAGCGGGCCAGGGCGTGGGCGTTGGCTTCGACGCAGGCATGGCTGGGGATATTTTCGCCGATCGCGATCACCGCCCGCCACTTGGCGAACCGGGCACCCATTTCGTAATATTCGGCGATGCGATCGCGCAGTCCGTCGAGTCCCTCGGTGACTTTTTCACCGGGAAAACCGGCGAGATCTTTGGCTTTCATGTCCACTTTGATGCCGGGGATAATTCCGGCTTCCTGGCAGATTTTAACCAGGGGTTTCCCATCCCGAGACATCTGGCGGATCGTCTCGTCGTAGAGGATCGCACCGCTGATGTAGTCGCCGAGGTTGGGGGTGGTCAAAATCATCTCGCGGTAGTCGCGGCGCTTATCCACACTCGTTTGAATGCCGACTTTTTGAAACCGCTTGTCGCAGGTTCCGTTACTCTCGTCCATCGCCAAAATTCCTTTTCCCTTGGCCATCATCGCTTTGGTGATAGCTCGAAGATTTTCGGCGTGCTGACTCATAAATTTCTCCTAAAATTGGTATCAAAAAAAAACAAGAAACGCTCGGGCCGGCTATTTGAATAGCCGAGCTTTCCGGGCATCCAAAATTTGCCCAGCATTCACTCGCGTCCCAACTCCACATTGCGATCGCGATGCGGGTCACAGTGCGGGACAGATATAAACTGACAATATCCGACTTTGGTGGCAGATTGAGCGGATCAAAATCAATCTCGGCGATCGCTCGGATTGCAACATAGGTTCAATTTGACAGATTCCCGATCGCGGCACATCTTCCTTTCGAGGGAGATTCCATGATTTTAGTAGGGGCGCAAGGCTTGCGCCCTGATTTTAGATTGAAGCGGGCCCGCCAATCCGAATCTCAATCCTCGTCGGCGGAGTCGGGCGCGATCGCACTCTCTTCCCTCAAAAATTCCCAGATATACCGGTTCACCAATTCCGGTTTTTCCTGCTGCACCCAATGGCTGCAATTGGGAATGTAGCGAATTTCAAAATCCCGCACATACTCTTCGGTACCGTAGGTCAGTTCCCGCCCCAAAGCCGCGTCATTTTCGCCCCAGATCATCAGGGTGGGGACGGAGAGCAAATTCCACTCCGGCTTCCGATTGAATAAATCCTGGAAAATATTGCGATAATAGTTCAGCATCGCCGTCAGTGCGCCCCGTTTCGCCGCCGCATCTTTGTAAAGTTCCAAATCCGTCGGGGTGAACGCATTTTTGTCGATCGCCGTATCGATGAATGCGGCGGCGATCGCCTGATAGTCGTCAGCCTGCAACAGCAATTCGGGAATTAGCGGCAGTTGAAACAGAAAAATATACCAACTTTTTTGCAACTGTTCCCACGTCCACAACCCGTCCGCAAATCGGGCCGGGTGGGGAATATTTAAAACGATCAGTTTCTCGACCAATTCGGGGTAGGCGTAGGCGAAATACCAGGCGATCGCGCCCCCCCAATCGTGACCCACCAAAACGCAGCGATCGTACCCCAAACCCCGGATCACTCCTTCGATATCCTTCGTCAATTCTTCGACGGTGTAGGCGCCCAAATCCTTCGGTTTGTCGCTTTCGTTGTAACCCCGCATATCCAACGCCACCACCTTATATTCCGCCGCGAATTCGGGAATTTGATATCGCCAGGAATACCAAAACTCGGGAAATCCGTGCAGCATGACCATCAGCGGGCCGTCTCCCTGGGTGACGTAATGCAATTTGACGCCGTTGGTGGTGATATAGTCCGCCGTCCAAGTTCCTTCGAGTTGTGACATGATTCCGTCCTGTCGAATACTGTGATAAAGCCCCCCTCACCCCCCACCCCCCCCCCCCCCCCAC
>NZ_JAYFER010000411.1:0-7196 GCF_055795065.1 Lyngbya sp. CCY1209 | reverse complement strand
GGCGGCTGAAACCCAGGCTGTGATGGCAATCTAGCAATCCGCCGTAACCCACCATTTAAGGTGTGTCGGTCCACTACATGAGTCCAGATTATTGTCCAGTATAATTGCAAAACAAAACATCATGAAAAAATACATTTCAATCCGATATGTGATCCCCCTGGTGATCGTCGTCCCCTTAGTTATCGCCACCGGGACGACCGCTGTTTTGGCTTTTTACAGCGGCCGTCGTGCGGTCGAGAGCCTCATTTCAGAATTGAGTAAAAAAGCGTTGAATTCGATTGAAAAGCACGTCAATACCTACCTTACAGCCCCCCAAATCGTCAACAAACTCAATTTTATTACCATTGAAAATAATTTAATAGATCCGACCGACTTCGAGCTGCTGACTCGCTATTTTAACGATCAGGTCGCCACAATAAATGGTTTGTCTCACATTTATCTCGGAACTGAAAATGGTGAATTTATCGGTATCAAACGGCAGGGGGATGGCACCCGAGAATTGATTTTGGGAAATGCCGAAACCCAGGGGCGCAGAAACAGATACCAACTCGACTCCTCCGGCCAGAGAGTCGAGGCAATCGGCACCTTGGAAGACCGGTACGATCCCCGGGTGCGGCCCTGGTATAAAGAAGCATTAAAAGTTGGGGATCTGACCTGGAGTCCCGTTTACGTTTTTGGCTCGACTTTGGAGTTAGGAATGAGCTCGGTCATTCCAGTCCGAAATCTTCGCGGGGATACGGTCGGTGTTTTGGGCATCGACTTAGGGTTGAAAGACCTGAGCAATTTTCTCAGGAGTTTGGAGATCAGCCCCCGAGGGATGGCATTTATTATCGATCGCGCCGGAAATGTGGTCGCCAGTTCAACCGACGAACAACCCTTTTTAAACGAGAACGGAGAAAACCGGAGATTGCCCGCCCTAGAAAGCCGAGAACCCGTGATTCGAGACACCCTGAAAAATCTGCTCGATACCGAGTCGAGTTTGATGCAAATTCAAGAACCGATCGCGATCAGCTTTTCATGGCAAAATCAACGGCAATTGGTGCAGGTCGTCCCCCTGCAAAGTAACGGTTTAGATTGGCTAATTTTCGTGGTAATTCCCGAGGAAGATTTTATGCAACTGATTTATAATAACCTCCGCTTTACCGCGATCGTCGGCTTGGGGGTGATGGTGGTGGCGGTGGGACTCGGGGCGATCGCATCCTTGTGGATTGTCAGACCCATCGACAATTTAGCCCAAGGAGCCAAAGCCATCAAATCCAATTCCTTCGACCCCCACAGTCTCAAAAATACCGCTTCCCGCCCCGACGAAATGGGAGAGTTGGGACAAGCTTTCCTGGAAATGGCAGACATCGTTGATGCCCGGGAAAAAAGTCTCACCGAAAAACTCGAATCCCTGCGCGACCAGCAAGAACAATGGCGGCGGACACTCCATCAAAACAAGGACTTGAACCGCGATCGCTTCGACGAGCTGATCGAGCGAGCCCGACAATCCAGAAATAATAATTAATAATGAATAATGAATACAGAGATTTCCACTAAGGAATTGACACTGGATGCTGACGGTCATGGCGCCACCTTTGATGTGGTCGTCATCAACGACAGCGATCGCATGAGTAGCTTTCAACTGGAGATGTCCGCCGCCGGAGTCGAGTTCGACCGCCAATCCCGCTGGTACGCCGTCACCCCGGAAGTTTGCACCAAAAAACCCCCCGGGGATCAAACCGAATTTCGGGTGAAAGTGCTGCGATCGCCCATTCCCGGATTTGTCGGCTTAATCAACCTCACCGTGAAAGTCTTCTCCCTCGAACTCGGGAGCGAAGATCGCCACATCCTGCGACTGCACGTCGGCGAGGGAGTCGAGAAATGTCCCTTTCAACTGCAACTCCCCGCCGACCCCATCCAAACCCTTCCCGATACCGAAATTGACATTCCCATCGGCATCTACAACAAAAGTTCTAAACCGATCGCCGTCACCCTCTCCTGTCTGAGTCCCAAGCGGGAGTGGTTGACCCTGGACAATCCCCCCCCTGTGCCCCCCCAGGAGTGGGTCGAACAGCCCCTCAACTGCCGGGTTCCCGAACTCGCCGAAGCCCGAGCCGGCATCTATCCCTTCACCCTGGAAGTGACCTCGGCCCACTACACAACGGCCCGCATTCGTGGCACAATCGAGGTGTTGCCGACCGGATCTGTGGAATTTACCGCCTTTCCCAAATTCCTGCGAGAACCCCAAACTCGCCCCTGGCTTCCCCAATGGCGCATCCCTGCGGCTGTCTATCAGTTGGAATTTACAAATTATTCCAATTTGACCCAGCAGGAAACGGCCGAAATTCTCAAAAATCGCCGCAGCGAAGACCAGGAAAAACGGGAGTTTTCGATTCTCCCAGAACAAGTGAATTTGGAGCCGGGAGAAACCCAAACCTTGGAACTGTTCGTCAACAGCAAGCGGCCCTGGGTGGGTTTCGGGAAAACGGAAATCATCGAAGTGGTGGGGCGATCGGTTTCCGAGGACGGAGGAAGCGGAGTGGGGGGAATGGGGGGACAGAAACTTCCTCCGCTCCCTCCGCTCCCGACTCCCGACTCCCGACTCCCGACTCCCTCCCCCGCCTCCCCTGCCTCCCCCGAAGATCCCGTAGAAATTCTGGAGTTGAAGCTGCTCCCCATCATTCCCCGCTGGCTGCAAGTGGCGATCGCACTATTGCTCTTGGGCGGCATCTGGTGGCTGTGGTACGCCTCGTTCCGCCTCAACACCCACACCGGTCCGGTGAATGCCGTCGAGTTCAACGGCTTGGGCGACCTGGCGATCAGCACCTCCAACGACCAAACCCTGCGGGGGTGGCGGGTGCGGGGGAACAAGCTCCAGCCGACCGGCTTGTTGGGCAACTTGGGCAAAGCCGGACGGACGGCTCACTACCGACCCCTCAATAATAATCGCGTCGCCGTCGGGTTGGAAAACGGGGAAATTCAGATTTGGGACCTGCTCGAACGGGCCGAACAGCCCCGCCGCTCCCTGTCCTACCGCCGGGACGATCGCGTGATGGCCCTGGCCTACGTCGGGGATTCCCAATTGTTATTTAGCGCCCACGGCAGCGGCCTGCTGTTGCAGTGGTACGTCGGCCCCAATGTAGGTCTGGTCAATGTGGACGAACCCCGATCGCTCCGAGAATTCGATTTCGCCATCTACGATCTCGCCCCCGTCGGCCCGGAACAGAACACCCTGGCGATCGCGGGCCGCTACAACCAACTGGTGTTGTGGGACGGGTCCGGCGACGAAGAGGAGGCGGCCTCCGGCAACCTGCGAGCCGTCCCCTACCAGGCGGGGGGACAGGATGAATACATCACCAGTCTGGCGACGGCTGAAGAGAAACCCTTTTTTCTGGCTACAGCCGACGATCGCGGCACCATCAGCCTTTGGAACCTCGGCACCTGTTTGCAACAAGCGGGAGTTCCCTGCCAAATCCTGGAACAGTGGCAGGCCCACGACGGCCGGCCGATCCGCTCCCTCGCCCTGACCTCCGACGGCTGCTATTTGGCCAGCACCGGAGATGACGGCCAGGTGATGCTGTGGAGTTTGCGACGATCCGGAGAGCGATCGGCCCAAAACCTCAACGGCGAAGCGATTGTCAAATCCCGTTCCCCCCTCAACAGCGTCGATCTGATGGCGGTGGAGTCAGACCTATTGATTCTCACCGGCGGCGACAACACCCGAGTCCGCCTGCACCGACTCCGACGCCCGGAATCCGGGTGTGGGATGTAGTCCAAGTCAAAAGTCAAAAGTCAAAAATTTCCGATTCCCGACTCCCGACTCCCGACTCCCCACAAATCGTACATAACTACAGGGGTTGAAAGATCATGAACGGCACACAACTCTCACAAAATGGCGACCAACCGGGCAAAATGGTGGCGACGGTTCGCGAAGCGCCCATCAAGAATTTGGGACAATCTCTGATTGCGATCGTCAACCCGTCGGGGGACTTTGCCCTCGACGCCGGGGAAACCTTCGAGCTGCGCGTCACCCTCGTCAACCAGGGCGGCGTCGGCGCCATCATCGACGTTTACATCGACGAAACCTCCGCGTCCGTTTGGGACTGGTGCGTTAATCCCCACGATCGCCTCGCCCTGAGTCCCGGACAGAGTGCGGAGGTAGTCTTTCAATGCCCCGTCCCCCCCCAGACGGCGACGGGAACCTACCGCTATTTGCTGGTCGTCGATGCGCCGCAGCACTACCCGGAAGATACCCCCATCTACCACGAAGCCAACTTGCAGGTGCTGCCGCCGGTGATCTCGGCGGTGCGGATCGACGATCCCACCTTCAGCCTCGTGCCGGCCACCACCTCCACCGAACCCGCGATCGCCCAACCCGGACGCCCTTTGGAGGTTCGCGCCGTCGTCAACAACCGCGATCGCCGGGTAGATCGGTTTCGACTCAGTTGCGCCGATATCCCCCCGGAATGGGTGGAAATCGAATACCCCGAAGGCCTCAACGACCTGGGTTTGGTCGTCGCCTCCGAAAGCCTCGCCCTCAACCCTGGGGCGGTGGGAGAAATTCTGCTGCGTCTCAACCTCCCCCCGGACGTGCAGGCGGGACGCTACGCCACCACCTGGCACCTGAGCTCGGAAAATCGCCCGGAACTGGCTTTGTTGGATATCCTGCATTTCAGCATCCCCGCCACCTACGATTTGGGTTTGGATCTGCGGACGATAGTGGGCCGCATCCGCCGGGGCAGCGGACAATTTGAACTGCAAATCGACAACCGGGGCAATACGGCCCGGGAACTGCGGTTTACCGCCCGGGAAGCGGGGGAAGTGGAAAACTGTATCTATACCCTCACCCCCGAGGAATTTCGCATCCGCCAGGACGATCGCCTGAAAATGTCCGTGGGGGTGAAGCCGAAGCGGTGGTGGAACCGGCCCTGGTGGGGGCGGGGGCGAGTGTACGAGTTTTACCTGGAACCCCAGGATTTGCACCGGCTACCCCTGCCCCAAGATCGGGTGGACGGGACCCTAATTTGGGAGGCCCGCCCCTGGTGGCAGTTGCTGCTGGCGATTTTGACCGGACTCGGCGCGATCGCGGCCCTGATTTTGGCGATTTGGTGGGTGTTTTTCAAACCCCCTACCCCATCCCGAATTTTGGAATTTGCCTCCGAGTCCCCCCGCTATACGGCGGCTAACGACGATTTTATCTATCTGGGCTGGGTCATCGACCACCCCCGCCAGATCCGCGCCCTTCAGATCGTCGGCAAATCCCCCGACGGCAGCATTACCAGCCAAGCCGTCAGTTACGATTTCACCCGCGGCATCCCCGAGGAGTTGAAGTCCCTGTGTACTTTGAAACAACTGTTGCAGTGTCACAACATCCGCACCGACGCCCGCCGGCCGGGGGACTATATTTTCGAGTTGCGGCTGCTTCCCAAACACGCCGAACAGCCGATCCAGTCGGCGACAACCAGTTTAATTAATATCCAACCTTTGCCGATTCCTAAAATTACCAATTTTGTAGCACAATTGGGGACTCGGGAGGCGGCAGAACCCTCCCCCACCCCGATCGCATCTCTCTCCCCCAAAGATGAGCAAACCGTGGCTCGGTTGGATTTTACCGTCCGACCCGGCGATCGCATCCAAACCCTGAAAGTGGTCGGCCGTTCTCCCGAAGGGACGGTGAATTTTGAGGAGAAAACGTTTGATGTGAGTCCCGATAATTTTTCGGAGGAATTGTTGGGCGTTTGTCAGATCGACTGGGATGGGATTTTGACCTGTCGCGGGTTGCCGCTGGAATTGGAACAACCCGGCACTTATATTTTTGAACTGCAAGTTATTTCTCTGGATTCTCCGGGGGAAGCCACGGACGCGGCCGAAGCCGATCCGATCGTCTGGTCAGCCCCGGAACCGCCACGGGTGACGCAATTTGCCAGCGATCGCTCCACCTATCGGGTCGGCGAACAGGAGCAAATTCAGTTTGAATGGGCGATCGCAAATCCGGCGGAACTCAAACAATTGGTGTTGCGGAGTTTGTCCCCGGAAGGGTTGGTCAATTTCCCTCCTCTCACCTATCGCTTTGACGGGCAAATTCCCGAAACCCTGCGAGACAAGTGCCGAGTTTTCGGGGAACAATTGGTTTGCAAAACTATCCCCGTCGCACTGCCGGAACCCGGACGGTATGATTTTGAACTGGAGGCGATTTCTAAGTCGGAAACGGAACCGGATCGAGAGACTTACGCGATCGCGATCGAACCGCCTCCACCCCCAAAAGTCGATCGCTTTGCCGCCGCCCAACCCAGTTATCAAGCCGGGAAAGATACGCCCATTCGACTCAATTGGACGGTGCAAAATCCGGAACAGTTGCTCGAAGTTCGCATCGTGGGGCGATCGGCTGATGGATTGGTCAAAGTACCCGAAATGACCTATCCTTTGATCGATGGTACGATTCCTCCAGACCTTCAAAAAAACTGTCAACTGACTCCGGAAATGTTGACCTGTCGCAATGTGCCGACTGCCGCGACGGAGGCGGGGGATTACATTTTTGAACTGACGGCTATTCATCAAGGAAATGTGAATCCGAACTCCACATCCACCCACAGCGATAACATCCGCATTCAACCTCAACCCGTCCCCCCACCGGAAATTAAGGCATTTCAAATTAACGGTCAAAATGCCCCGGCAAAATATGTCATCGAAATCGCCCCCGATACGTCCCCATCACCGTTGACAATTTCCTGGGAAGTGGGCGGCGAGGGCGAACTGAAAACGGAATTACTTCCCGTTCCCGGCGAAGTTCCAAGCACTGGAAATATCACCTATCCCATCGCCCCCCAATCCGGCCAGGAAACCCTGACACTGACGGTGACAAATTCCGCAGGAAAACAAGTCCAACGTTCGATTTTAATCGAAACGGTGATGTTGCCCAAAGAAGAAGAAGAAGAAGAATCGACACCGACGACACCGGAAGAATTGTCGAGTCCGGAAGCGACACCACCCCTGCCACCGCCACCTCCCGACTCCGAATCCAATCCCTTGGCTCCCCTCGACAACCCCCCGCAATTTAATTAAAAATTGGGGGATGGTAAAAGATAAGATATTATCTTTATTTCTAGCCTTTCTATAGCGCTGCGCGCGGGAGTCGGGAGTCGGGAGTCGGGAGTCGGAAACTGAAACGGCTTTTCTATAAGGGTTTGAAAATTTCTGACCCCATTTCAACTGTA
>NZ_JAYFER010000410.1:0-392 GCF_055795065.1 Lyngbya sp. CCY1209 | reverse complement strand
AGTTGGAAATGTTGGCGAGTTCGGAGTACAATTCCCCCTATTATTGGGCGGGATTTACCTTTCAGGGGGAGTGGAATTAAATGATAATTTATAGCGCTATGCGCGGGGAGTAGGGAAAGTAAAAAGTGAGATCGAATCCGGTTGAATAGTCAGATCGCTGTCTCCGATTTCACCCGCCTTGAAATAAATTTCAAGGCTCATAGCGAAAGTCCACGCTTGCGTGGACTCGGGTCTGCGAATTGTGTCCGAACCAACTTGGCGGTTGCCATATCATGTCCGCTCAAAATGCTGACGGAGTGGAAAAAAACGGAAGAGTTATAGCGCTGCGCGCGGTCCGAGGCCGTCGGTATTAGGGAGTCGGAAACTGAAACGGCTTTTCTATAAGGGTTTGA
>NZ_JAYFER010000409.1:0-1052 GCF_055795065.1 Lyngbya sp. CCY1209 | reverse complement strand
GAACTGGTTGAGTTCAAACAGGGTCATCGCCCCGGCCCACAGGACGATCAGTCCGGCGTGGGCGACGTGGGCCCCCAGCAGCTTGCCCGACAGGTCGGCGAAGCGGAAGTTGCCCGCCCACCAAGAGTAGGGATCGCGGGAAGTGGGGACGAAGGTGTTGGGGGCGTCGGTATCGGCCGTGAAGCCCAGCGGTTTGAGGAGATTCGGTTGCGTGACGGTCATGGTTAGCTGACCTCCCCGCGAGTCGATTCGATCACCCGGCCTTCTTTAAAGCTGTAGCCGGCGGCCCGCAGGGCGTGGAAAATGTGTCCCTGCAGGAAGAAGAATCCCAGCCAGAAGTGGGCGTTCGCCAGCCAGACCCGGTTCGTCGCCACCCCGTCGGGACTGACGAAGATCGGGAAGCGATCGAAGACGAGATTGAGGGTGGGGCCGTAAAATTCGGTGGGAAACACCAGGGAATTCACCGAAACGAACAGGGTCGCCACGAAGGCCATCAGGCTGACGGCGCCGATGCTGTAGGAGAGGTAAGCTTCTCCGGACCAGACAAAAAGGTTTTTCGTCCAAGGCAGGGGTTTCGTGGCGATGTGCCAGATCCCCCCGAGGATCAAAATCGCGCCGATCCAGATGTGACCGCCGACGACATCTTCGAGGCGATCGACCCCCGCCAGCCAAAAGCGGCCTTCCGTGCCGAACAAATAGCCGAAAATCGTGGCCGGATTCAGCGTGGGGTCGGTTATCAGGCGCACGTCCTGAACCGTGGGGTCATACAATCCCCCGAAGTACATGGCTTTGGCCACCAGCAAGAACGCGCCGACGCCCAACAGGGTGAGGTGGATGCCCAAAATATCGGTCATCTTGTTGGTGTCGTCCCAGCGATAGCCGAAAAAGGGAAATTTGCTTTCCAGCTTGGCGGGGCCCCGCAGGGAGTGAAAGATGCCGCCGGCGCCCAAAAATGCCGAGCTGATCAGGTGGACCATGCCGATCGCGTAGTAGGGATAGGTGTCTATCACCTCGCCCCCGGCACCGACGCCGATGCCGAGGCGGGCCAGGTT
>NZ_JAYFER010000408.1:0-507 GCF_055795065.1 Lyngbya sp. CCY1209 | reverse complement strand
GATGTGACCAGAAGCCAACGCCCAGATGTAATGTCTGGGATATGCAGACGGGTCACGGTTCAGACGTAAGATGGAGATTCAAGTAGTGGTAAAGACGAAATCTAGTCAATCCAAAAGATTCGGAAAACTGAAGCTAGCGGACACTAAGAATGTATGGAGGGCTATCAATTGGACGAAAGTTCAGAGAATGGTCTTCAAGCTACAAAAGCGTATCTATCAAGCGGCTCAATCGGGACAGGATGCAAAAGCCAGAAGGTTGCAGAAACTCCTTTTGAAGTCATACTATGCAAGGCTCTTAGCGGTAAGGCGAGTGACCCAAGACAACCAAGGCAAGAAAACAGCCGGAGTAGATGGTGTGGTAACAATATCCCCGAAACAAAGGTTTGAACTTGTTGAGGAAATCAAAGAAAACTTCAAAGCCAAGCCATTACGGAGAGTCTGGATACCAAAACCCGGACGGGATGAAAAACGCCCTCTGGGAATCCCGACAATCCGAGACAGAGCCAA
>NZ_JAYFER010000407.1:0-622 GCF_055795065.1 Lyngbya sp. CCY1209 | reverse complement strand
CCTTGGATGGATATAAGGGACGCACCCCTGACCAGCCTTATAACTGTCTGTATGTTCCGAAGTTTGGTATCACAAGATACCAAATGAGGTCGGAACTCTCAGGGTCAAGGAGAAAGTTGAAGAATCTTAACAATTCCTTAACAATCTCCAAGAGAGGAGGCGATAGCCACCCCCAGTTTTGGGACTCACAACCCCAGGACTGAAGCGGGGAACGGAAGGCGATGAGGGAGAATCTGCTCCCAATAATTTGACCACTGCCAACCATCTATGACTAACCGAAAGGTAAACATCTGCCATGAACCCTCGATATTAGACGGTATCGAAAACAGGTTGATTACGGTGCTGCTCGAATGAGTAAGTGGAAAAGTGGAAGTTTTGCTGAATTATCCACACAGACCCTTTAAAAGTACACCGGGGGATAGGATGAGTCTAAGGATGGAATACCCATACAGATGGAACGAAGTAACCCCATATTGGCCCTTACTCAAAGGTCGAAAGAGTAAGTAGTGAAGGCATCAAGCCATAAGTGTAAGCGCAAGCTATATGGGGTGAGATGTGACCAGAAGCCAACGCCCAGATGTAATGTCTGGGATATGCAGACGGGTCACGGTTCAGACGTAAG
>NZ_JAYFER010000406.1:0-519 GCF_055795065.1 Lyngbya sp. CCY1209 | reverse complement strand
TAAAGCTTCAGTTGACAGATACCAAAGCGATGTTCATTCTGTCTGTTTGAAATCTCGAAGGAGGCTAAAACACATCCCAACTTGTTCATCGCCCACGTAATCGAAACTAGGAGGTCAAACACTGTTTCATTTCACATCTGTCATGTTTGAAGGCAGCGCCGCCCGTGCTTGCTGATATTTCCTCCACTGATTAAACGGGAGCCATGCACCTAACATTTAGGTTTCGATGTAACTCCAACTTAACTAAACACATTCGAGGAAATCACTCGGTCAACTAGGAGGTTCCTAAGCTGTCCATTCTAACATCTGTCTCGTCAAAACGCGGTAACAGCGCCCACAGAAATTTCTCATACTTCCTCCGATAGCGACATGGGAGCCATGCAACTGGATACGGATTCAGTTCACCTCCAGATAGTCTAAATCAATAAGAGGAGTTCCCTGGGAAATAGGATGGGTGCTGTTGCTGTTTTGGGGAAGGGAGAGGGAGAAGGGTGTAGGGTGTAGGGTGTAGGGTGTAGG
>NZ_JAYFER010000405.1:0-519 GCF_055795065.1 Lyngbya sp. CCY1209 | reverse complement strand
TAAAGCTTCAGTTGACAGATACCAAAGCGATGTTCATTCTGTCTGTTTGAAATCTCGAAGGAGGCTAAAACACATCCAAACTTGTTCATCGCCCACGTAATCGAAACTAGGAGGTCAAACACTGTTTCATTTCACATCTGTCATGTTTGAGAGCAGCGCCGCCCGTGCTTGCTGATATTTCCTCTACTGATTAAACGGGAGCCATGCACCTAACATTTAGGTTTCGATGTAACTCCAACTTAACTGAATCCATTCGAGGAAATCACTCGGTCAACTAGGAGGTTTATAAGCTGTTCATTCTAACATCTGTCTCGTCAAAACGCGGTAACAGCGCCCACAGAAATTTCTCATACTTCCTCCGATAATGACAGGGGAGCCATGCAACTGGATACGGATTCAGTTCAACTCCAGATAGTCTAAATCAATAAGAGGAGCTCCCTGAGAAATAGGATGGGTGCTGTTGCTGTTTTGGGGAAGGGAGAGGGAGAAGGGTGTAGGGTGTAGGGTGTAGGGTGTAGG
>NZ_JAYFER010000404.1:0-15360 GCF_055795065.1 Lyngbya sp. CCY1209 | reverse complement strand
AGTTGGAAATGTTGGCGAGTTCGGAGTACAATTCCCCCTATTATTGGGCGGGATTTACCTTTCAGGGGGAGTGGAATGATAGCGCTGTGCGCGGGGAGTAGGAAAAGTAAAAAGTGAGATCGAATCCGGTTGAATAGTCAGATCGCTGTCTCCGAGTTCACCCGCCTTGAAATGAATTTCAAGGCTCATAGCGACAGTCCACGCAAGCGTGGACTCGGCTCAAAGAGGCGCAATGGCGGAAGTGCCGAATTTACCAAGTCTGCATTTTGGCTCTATTACCCATTGCTCGAACCCATGAGTTGTTCGCTTTCGTCTTCCATATCTTCCGGGGATGCGAGGTTGGGAAGGGTGGCCGGAGCGATGATTTTCAAGCCCTTGGGAATGCATTCGATTTCCAAAGGAGTCGTGCCGATAATTTCGCCGTCCAAAACCACTTTTTGGGCGGGTTCGGTTTTGATTTTCACCCGCCTCGCCCGCAGCCCGATCATGTTGTCCCGCTGGGTTCCGGTTTTGAGCAAAGCCGACCCGAACAGTTCCACCATACCCGCGATCGCCCGCATTTTGTTCAACTTTTGATTTTGGGTGGAAACAAACATCATCACTTCCAACTGGCCGTCGTCGGGGATCACCTGTCCCAACCCCTGGGCGAGGATCGAAGTCGGGGGGGCGGCGTTGGCGACGGTGACGGCGCCGGACCGGACGCGGCTGGTGGTTCCGTCGATCTCGATTTCCGTTTCAAATAACGTCTGCTCGTCGAGCTGTTGCAGTCCCGCCATGACGTAAGCCAGGGGTCCCCAACGCTGTTTCGTTTCGCGATCGGCTTTGCTGATGGTTTCCGCCTCGTAGCCGATACCGGCCAGCAGGATCATGGGATGATCGTTGCAGCGGGCGGCGTCCACGATGCGCGTCACCCCGGCGATGATGGTATTGCACGCACCGCGAATGGTGCCGGGAATGCCGAGGGCCATACAAAAGGCATTCGCCGTCCCCCGGGGAATCACAGCCAGGGGAACGTCGGTGCCGATCACCGCCCCCGCCACCGCCGAAACCGTCCCGTCTCCCCCGGAGGCGATCACCAGGTCAGGTTCCGCCTCGATGGCCTGTCTCGCCAGTTGTTCGGCTCCCACATCGGGGGTGGTGAAGCAAACTTTCAGGTGGATATGGGGTTCCAACAATTGCCGGATCAGCACCAAATCCTGCTGGGGATTGCCGGTCCCGGAAACGGGGTTGAAGATGAGGTGGGCGGTCCGGTGGCGGGTGAGGCCGCTCAACAGGGCTGTGGCGGTCGCCAGGTTGGTGGCGAAGGGGACGTTGTGGAGGTTGCAAGCCCGGATCAGGGTTTGAATTTCCGGGGCCTGCAGGGGAAGGCCGGGGTCGAGCAGGAAAATTAAGGCGGCGATTTCGTCGCCTTGCAGGATGCGGGCAGCCAGTTCCAGGTCGCCCCCCCGTTGGAAGGAGGAGAGTACCTCGACTTCGAGCCCGGTGCCCTGCAGGAGGTATTGGGCGGTTCTTTCCGGGGCGACGAACTGGTAGCGAGAGAGGGCGATCTGGTGGTCTTGGATGAACTGAACCAGCGGCTCCCGCTGACTTTCGTGGGCGATAAGGGCGATCGTTGTAGACATGGCAAGTCGGATAATTGGAAATATTTTAAATGGACTGTGAGCTTTTATGGGAGATTATCTCCGAACTGTTCTGGCGATCGCTACAATTCCAAAAACCTTTTGACCTGTTCCCAGATGTCCGGCAGAACGTTACCCAAACTGTGGTCGTCTTCGAGTTCCACCAGTTCCACCCCGGGGCGATCGCGGGCGAAATCCCGGCTACTCTGGATGGGGATGACTTCATCTTGGGTTCCGTGTAAGATCAGGGTGGGAATGAATCGCCCCAATTTTCCATCGTCATAATGGGTCAAATCTTTGATAAAGTTGTATTTTAATGGGGTTTCTTGTCCGTAGCCGTAATGATAAACGGAGAGAGTCCCATCGTTTTGCCACTGTTGCAGTTGTGTCCGGCCTAGGTGGGGTAACAGGTGGGAAAGAAAATCGAAGGCTGGAGCCAGCAGCACCAATTTTTCAATGCTGGCTTGCCGTTGAGCCAGCCAAGTCGCCGTCAGACCGCCAAAACTCGAACCGATCGCGATCGCCCGTCGGGGAGGGGCGAAAAATTCCGCCTCGACTTGCCGGATTTGGCGGGTCAATGTCAAATTCAAAAAATCGCCTTGGTTGAGGTCGGGAATATTTAAGGCGATCGCGCATTCGGAAAAGCGATCGCGCAGGTATTGAGCTTTGGCGGATTTGGGACCCGAGGCGAATCCGTGCAGGTAAAGATAGGTAAAACAATCGGATGGCATGGCTGGATTATAAACGCGATCGCTCCCCGCGATTGAAATTGGAGGGGCGATCGCATTTTAAACTGAGAATCAGCCGACTTGAGAACCGGGACGCGCTGAAGTCATCCGAGGCGATCGTCCCGGCGTCCACACCGGCCAATTCCGCATCATCGCCGACCCATTTCGTCGGTCCGGGAAATTTAAATCATTGACATTCTTGTTGGGACAGCAGACACCGACTGAATCGGGACGCCCCGCGATCGAGGGCCTGTTCCGCCGCGACGATCAGATTTTGGGCCGAAGATCCCACCTCCGGCATGGCACTGGCGACGCCGAAACTCAGCAACCGCTGGGAAGACAGGGCGGGGAGGCTCAGTTGGGGGAGGAACTGCCCCACCTGTTCCTGGATGGTATCGACGAGCCGCACGGCCCAGCGGGCGTTGGTTTGGGGCAACAAGACGGCGAATTCGATGTCTCCGTAGCGGGCGACCAAACCTTTGGGGTGGGTGACGGTTTGTCGGATAATTTTGGCGATTTCCCGCAGGCAGTCGTCGGCCGTGCGATCGCCCTCCCGTTCCCGGTAATCGTGCCAGCCTTCCATGCGAGACAAAATCAAGGACAGGGGGGCCTGCTCCGCGATCGCCCGCTCCCACTCCCGGCCGAGATAATCGTCGAAGCCGTGGCGGCTCATTAGTCGGGTGAGGGCATCGGTCGCCGCCAATTGCTGGAGTTTGCGGTTGGCTTCCTCCAACTGTTCGTAGAGTTCTGCCTGGTAGATGGCGATGGAGAGTTGGTTGGCGAAACTGTGGATGAGCTTGAGATCGGACTCGTGCCAATTATATGCCGGGTCACGCATCACTAGACTCAGACTTCCCCACAGGAGATCGCGGCTGTAGAGGGGGACGGGCATCCAGCCCCCCGGACAGGTTCGTAAGAATTCGGAAATGCTGGTTTCGTCCGGGGAACTGGGGCGGACTTGGGGCAGCGATCGCAGGACTGAGGGCAATTCGGAGTCCAGTTGCTTGCTGTAGGTTTTGCCGGAATTGCAGGTGGTTTTCCCGGCTAACCCGTCGGGGGCGCGGCGATATTCGGCTCGATTCAACCATAATTTTCCTTCGGAAATATACTGGACGATTTGCACCGACTCTGCGTCAAAAATGGTTCCGAGTTCGGAGACGGCTGTCGTAAAAATGCGCTCCAAATTGAGGGAGCTTCTGATGGTTTGGGTGAGGCGATCGACGGCTTTCTCCCGTTGCGACTGTCGTTTGAGGGTGTCTTCCATCAACTTGAGGGGCGTGCGATCGACGGCGATGCAGAGGTTGCCTTCAAACTGGTTTTTTTGGTCGAACAGGGGGCGGACGGAAAGCGTCACCCAAATCGGTTTTCCGGAGCGGTGTCGGAGCCCGAGATCGTATTTTTCTTCGCGATCGCGGGGGTGGTATTGGTGGGCGATCGCCGAAAATGCCGCGTGCCTCTCGTCCATAAATTTCCATAAAGATTTCCCGACCATCTCTTCCGGGACGTAGCCCAGCAGATCTGCCATTTTGGCGTTGGCGAAGACGGTCTGGCTCTCCCGATCAAGAATCCAGATTCCTGCAGCCGTGGTTTCCAGGGTTCCCCGAGATAATTGATCCCGGTCAAGTTCTCCTGCGATCGCTATCGTCGCAGCCGCGGCCGGTTTCGCCGGCACCATCGTACCGCCGCGATCGATCAGCGGCATTTCTTGATGGCAGTTCAGACAAAAACCAATTTTTTTATGGGCGATAATATGAATGAGAAGCGGTTCGGAGCAGCAGGGACACAAAAACTTATCCATCATTCTTGTTAACCTCAACTTTTTATCCGCTTTTTGTTGACAAAGGGACTTGTTTCTAGAATAAGTGGGTTTTCAATAATTTTTTGTGTTTCGATACAAATCTTGACGGACAACGGTAGCTCCGGATACAGAAAAATAAAAAAATCAGGGCGATCGCCCTGAAATTCTCAATTTCTTTAATTTTTGTAACGGAATCTCAGCTAACCGAGCTAACCGATTGTCAACAAGTAGGCTTCGTGGAGTTTGAGGTTGGGGATGGTCAACCGGACGGTTTCGTCAGAGACGGCGATTTGCTCCTGGGTGAGTTTCGTCAACTGCTTGACAACCGCCTCCCCGCTGTCGGGAATGCGGGAAATACTGAACGTCAGCGGTTGTCCCGGTTGGGCCAAATTGAGTTGGCGGAGATTTTTGAGAACCAGGGTCATCGACGCCCGGGGGGAAGAACGCCCCTGCTCGAAGTAACCGAACAGGACTTGGGCTTGGTTTTGGGCGTTGGAGCGACTCGCGAGGGCGACGACCTTCGGGTTGGTGGTCTGGCTGCGAACCCGCGACCCCACCCCGTCGGCGTAGCTCTTGTAAACCCACCAGACGGCCCGAGATGCGAAGGAACCGGGCTGCACCAGGCCGTCCAAACTGTTGTTGAAGCAATTGTTTTTTCCTCCCCCTTTGGGTTCCCAACAGGCCTTGGCGGCGGCGTCGGCGCCTCCCTGTTCGGCGTAGTGGAGAAAGCCCAAATTTTCGGCGGGCCGGTACTGGGCGGTGGGCCCGACGATCTCGTTGATCTGCAATTCCTTGATGTTGAGGCTTCTAAAGGCGGGGTTCTGTTGAAAGCTGCGGCGGGCGTCTTGGACGTGGGAGGCGATCGCGGTGATTTCCTGGTCGTTGAGTTCGTGCCAAGACAAAAAATTGACTTCCAAATTATTCGACCGGGCGTAGTTCAAAAACGCCGTCAAAAAGCCCTTGTCGTATTTCATGATACTCGGCCCGCCGATCATCACGTCGGGTCCCAATTCTTCTCGCAAAACCCGATAGGCCCGCTTGTAGGTTTCAAAAAACTGCTCCCTCGAACCCTTCCAAAAGGGATCGCGGAGGTCGGGTTCGTTCCAGACATCCCACATCATGGTTTTGCCCTTGTGTGTTTTTGCCAAATTGCGGACGTGGGCTTCCCATTTGCCGTAGTCGTCGTAGGGCCAGCCACGCGGTTTTCCATATCCCCAAGTGTCGCTTAATAGCAACTGAAATCTCGCGCCGAATCCCGTCAGGCGGGGGTACAAATCCAGGCGGGAAGTCCGCCAAAATTTCGGGGCGAGGGGCTGGATTTGATTGCTGGGCGGTTCGTTTTGATCGACGCCGTACAAAAACCCGCTCATGGATTTGATATTGGGCTGGGGGGCGGCAAAATCGACGACGACGGTGGCGTTCGCCTGGGCGATCGCCGGCACTCGCCCCACCGCGACGAAGAACAAAGCCGCCGCGATCGCCAGCAACAGGTACGACCACCGCCACCCGAAAAGTCCGCCTTTCCGGGAGATTAACTTCCTCACAAAATTCATGCAAATTCAATCAAATTCGACGTAAAAAATAAGCCGATTTTTTAAAAATGGCTATCATTTTCGACAACAATTTTATCACAAAATTGATCATTATCAATGATCAATTATCAATGATCAATTGTTTTACCACGGGCTGCTGATGAGACTGAAACCCGCCCAATAAAAGGGATGGTCGAGGCGGCTGGGGGTCAAATTTTTGAGGTTTTCGGGGAGGGGGACGGCGCGATCGCCCAACAGCAAACGATCGCCCTCAAACCGCACGTCGCCCCGGAGGAGGTGGATTTGGGCCTGTCGCAGGGCCTCGGCCTTCGTGGGGGCGATCGCCAACTGGCGGTAAAACTCCGCCATCAAGGCCAGGGTCCCCAAATCGCTCACATTCCACAGACTCGCCACGGCCGATTTCACCCCCGCCTGCAACGCCAAACCCGCGAATCCCAACTCCGCCTCCGGGTCCCCCAAAGCGGTCTGGCAGGCACTCAAAACCAACAATTCCGGCGGCGAATTATTCCAGGGAATGTTGCGGATCTCGTGGAGGGTAATTTGGGCATCCCAAAACTGAATGTAGGAATTTTTCGGACTGCCCGAATTAAATGCGGCATGGGTCGCCCAATGGACGATA
Organism: Lyngbya sp. CCY1209; assembly: GCF_055795065.1. Lineage (NCBI taxonomy): Bacteria > Bacillati > Cyanobacteriota > Cyanophyceae > Oscillatoriales > Microcoleaceae > Lyngbya > Lyngbya sp. CCY1209. Next base: position 9,043 of record NZ_JAYFER010000404.1, on the reverse strand, counting down.
TCGAAGGATTGTTCGGCTAAATTATCCTTCAGATTTTGGGTGGTAAATTCCCGGTTGAGAAAAAATTCCCCGGACTCGCCGGTTCTGCTTTGACTTTCTGCGGCGATCGCGGAGAGTTCGACGGGGACGGCGGGCAAAGGTTCCAGGGTTTGAAACTCCGAGGCGCCCATCGCCAAAATGCGATCGAGTCGGAGGGGTTTGTAGTCGGTATCGATCAGGTTAAAAGCCGGAATGCGGGTCAGAGAATACTTTTCAATTAAAAATTGTTCGCCGTCGTGGAGGGCGACCATCGGAGTTGTTCGCAGGCCACTTCCCAGGCAAAATAACAGGGTATCGACGCCGGCGGGTTGCAAATATTCCGCCTCGAACGGTGCGACGATCCACTCATAGAGTTTTCGGGCGGCTTCGAGTTGCAAGGGCGGACGCAGGCGGGTGACATTTTGGCGGAAAATCCGCGCCGTACTCTCAATTAATTCTTCGGGTACGTCGAACAAGTCGCGGACGATGGGTTCTGCATCGGGGGTAATTAAAACCAGGTGCAAATAATCGGTGCGGGGGATCGCCCAGAGGACGGCGGGGGTGGTTCCGGTCTGTTCCCCCAGGCGGGCGAGGATTTTGGCGATCGCTTCGGGGGGTTGCTCCGCCGAGGCGATATCCCGGCCGAAATAGTCTTCGTATTCCCGTTCGATGCCCCGTTCCATTTCCAAGATTTTCTCACTCAAAGATTGGGCGGGGGTTTCCAGGGAACCGAGGGCGACGGACAGGGCGACGAGCAACAGGCAAACGCCGAGGCTGAGGGCGAAAAAACGAGTTCTGAGATGCTTGAGTCGAAGGGTGAAGGCGTGATCGATCCCATTCCAAAATTTCATGAAATCTACCTCTGAGAGCTAAAAATTGGGCGACGAACGGGCAATTTTTACAAATGCTTTTATAGCACTGCGCGAGCCGCGTAGTTACACAGTTGACGGGTGAGGATTGTCAATCCCCCGACTCCCCAATCCCGAATCTGTAAACACACTCTTCGCGCATTGCTATTTGTCAACGGGTGCTTGCTGCAATCGGCGCTAAAAAAAAGAGGGTCGATAACCCTCTTGTCGGTCAATTCTACAGTCGTGAGTCCGCCCGATCCTGACGGCGGGGGAAAATTGTCAGCGCAGGGTGACAAATTCTTCCCCGCTGGTGGGGTGGATGCCCATCGTGGCGTCGAAATCGCGCTTGGTGGCGCCCATCGTGACCGCGATCGCGACGCCCTGGATCAGTTCCGCCGCGTCTTTCCCCACCATGTGGGCGCCCAGGACGCGATCGGTGTTGCTTTCGACGATCAACTTCATCGTCACCTTTTCCTCGGCGCCGGTGAGGCTGTGGAACATGGGCCGGAACCGGGCGCGGTAGCAGCGGACGGCGTCGCCGAATTTTTCCCGGGCCTGTCCTTCCGTCATCCCCACGGTGCAGGCTTCGGGTTGGGAGAAAACCGCCGTGGCGATATTTTCGTGGCTGATGGCTTGGGGCGTGTGGCCGAATTCCGTGTCGGCGAAGGCCCGCCCCTCGGCGATCGCGACGGGGGTGAGGTTGACGCGATCGGTGCAGTCGCCCACGGCGAAGATATTGGACTGGGTGGTGCGGCTGTCCTGGGTGACGGCGATCGCGCCCCCGATGGTTTCCACCCCGGCATTCTCCAACATCAGTCCGTCGAGTTTGGGCTTGCGGCCCGTGGCGCACAGCAGGGCGTCCACCACCAGCGGCTCGGCATTTTCCCCGCTCAGGTTAATTTTCAACCCCTCCTCCACCTTTTCGATACTTTCGACGGTGGTGTTGAGGCGGAAATTGACGCCGTGATTGCCCATCCCCTCCTGGATGCTGGCGCGAATATCTTCGTCGAACCCGCGCAGGATCAGATCACGGCGGATAATTTCCGTGACTTCGCTCCCCAACCCGTTGAGGATGCTGGCGAATTCCACGGCAATGTAGCCCCCGCCCCAGACGGCGAACCGTTTCGGCTGTTCGGGCAGCAAAAACATATCGTCGGAGATGATGCTGTGTTCGATGCCGGGGATGTCCGGGCGGACGGCTTTGCCCCCCACGGCGATCAAAATCTTGTCGGCGGTGATCTTGCGATCGCCCACTTCCACCGTGTGGGCATCGACGAATTTGGCGTATCCTTGAATCAGTTCGACGCCGGCTTTTTCCAAAAAGCTGATGTGCAGTTGGCTCAACCGCTTCACTTCTGTATCGACGGCCGTCACCAACTTCGACCAGTCGAACTGGGGTTCGACTTCGCTCCAACCGTAACCCACCGCATCTTTGTAAAGGTGGGAGAAGTGGGAGGCGTAGACCATCAATTTTTTGGGGACGCAACCCCGGATCACGCAGGTTCCCCCCACCAGGTCATTTTCCGCGATCGCCACCCGGGCGCCGTAGGATGCAGCCCGCTTCGAGGATGCCAATCCCCCGGAACCCGCGCCAATCACAAACAAATCATAATCGTATGCCATGAAACAATAGCCTCTCGCCTAAATCTTCTCTATTTGCCAGGGTTGGCTGTTTTGCGCCAATTCTTAATTTTGACATTCTCTTTACGCGATCGCTAGGCGACCCCGGTGAAGATTCCCGTCGCCCGCCGTTTCGGAGGTGGCGGAACTCGAACCCCGGCGCGGCAGTCTAGACGGGACAGGGCGATCGGCGATCGCACCCGATAGGGAACAATAACACTAAAGTTCGTGAGGAAGTCGGTGGATTGACACCGCCGGGGGGCGTCTCAACCGTTCTGCACCGCCAAAATCGATAAAAAAGACGATTTTGCTAGGCAGTTATCAGTTTTTCGTCAATTTTTATGGAGTCAAAGCTATGCAAACGCGACAATTTCCCTTGCCGAAATGGTGCCTGTTGGCGCTCATGTTTTCAGTTTCGGGGGGGGCGATGCCACTGGGGGCGTCTCCAACTTTGACTCCGCAACAGCGGGAAGAATTTCGAGCCGATTATCTGGAGGGATGTCTGGCTGGGGTGGCGGCGCAGAATATTGACCGGCGACGCGGACAGGCGTTTTGTCAGTGTACCGTGAACCGCCTGAGCCAGTTGCCCGCCTCGAAACTCCTGGCCCTCTCTGAGATGAGCGAACAAGAAATCATGGCTAACGGGGATTTTAAAATGGCGATGGCTCAATGTTCCTTCGCCCTGGTGAGCCATTCTCCGAGTCCGAGTTGGTACGAAGTCCGGACAACAGGACGTCCCCGGAGCTAGAGGGGGCAGGGGGGTGGAGGAGGCGGAGGAGGCAAATTTATAGTCAGATCCGTACAAATTCCCCAATCATCGACCGATGATTTTTGCTTGTCGGGGCCCCTGGCTTGCGCCCTAGGGAATTGATTCCCAAGCGGTTTAGGCGTTCAACCCGTTTCCGCTGCTTCCTCCGCTTCCAAAGAAAGCCGGAGCCGGACAACTCACCAGAAATTCGGCTCGATTTGGGTCAGTTTTTGAGAATGTCTTTCAATCTCTCCGTCTTCTCTGTACAATCGCCATAATGGGAATCCAACGGAGACATAGCATCAAAATCATGAGTTCAACTCTCGCACCCTATGGCTCCTGGCAATCCCCCATCACCACCGACTTAATTGTTGCAGGAGCGGTCGGCTTGGGAAGTCCTACCTGGGATGGGGATGATGTTTACTGGGTTGAGGGGCGACCGTCAGAAGGGGGACGCAACGTCATCGTCCGCTTGAGTTCTGCGGGAGAACCCCGAGATGTCACCCCGGCTCCTTTCAATGCCCGCACCCGCGTCCACGAATATGGCGGGGGGGCTTACACCGTTGACCGTGGCATCGTCTATTTTTCTAATTTTGCCGACGGGCGCCTCTACCGGCAGGCGATCGCGGGTATTGCCGACCCGCAGCAGGTGTCACCGGAACCCGTCACCCCCGAGGGCGCGTTTCGCTACGCCGATTTGAAGATCGATCGCCGGCGGGGGCGGCTGATCTGCGTCCGAGAAGACCACAGCGGGGAGGGCGAACCGGTCAATACTTTGGTGAGCGTCAATCTCGACGATCCCCAGGATATCAGAATTCTCGCCGAGGGCGCGGATTTTTATGCGTCCCCCGACCTGAGTCCGGATGGGTTGCGGCTGTGTTGGATTTGCTGGAACCACCCCAATATGCCCTGGGACGGGACGGAATTATATGTCGCCGACGTCGGAGATGATGGGACGTTGGGGAAACCCCGGCGGGTGGCGGGGGGGCCGGAAGAGTCGATTTTTGAGCCCCAGTGGTCGCCCGGTGGTACGCTCTATTTTGTCAGCGATCGCGCCAACTGGTGGAACCTCTACCGCATCCGCAACAACATCATCGAACCGCTGTTCCCCCTGCCGGCGGAGTTCGGAGTCCCCCAGTGGGTGTTCGGGATGTCCACCTACGGCTTCGTTTCGGACCGGCAGATTTGCTGCTGCTACACCCAGTCGGGGATTTGGTCTTTGGCGACGTTGAATGTGGAAGCCAAACAGTTGCGATCGTTCGATCTGTCTTATACTTATTTTTCGTCGGTGCGGGTGAGGGGAGATGGCGTGCTGTTGCTGGCGGCCTCGGCGACGGAGGCTCCGGCTCTGATGCGGTTGGATCTCGATCGCGCCGAAATTGACCTGATCCGGCGATCGAGCGACATCGACCTCGACCCGGGCTATCTGTCCGTTCCCGAACCGGTGGAATTTCCCACGGAAAACGGCAAGACGGCCTACGGCTTTTTTTACCCGCCCCAAAATAAGGATTACACCGCCCCCCCCGGGGAAAAACCCCCCTTGGTGGTGAAAAGTCACGGCGGGCCGACGGCGGCGACCAACGGCAGTCTCAGTTTGAAGGTGCAGTATTGGACGAGTCGCGGTTTCGCGGTGTTGGATGTCAACTACGGCGGATCGACGGGTTACGGACGGGACTACCGCCAGCGCCTTCAGGGAAACTGGGGAATCGTGGATGTGGAAGACTGCGTGAATGGGGCGAAGTTCCTGGCTAAACGGGGATTGGCGGACCGCGATCGCATGGCGATCGCGGGGGGCAGTGCCGGGGGTTATACGACCCTGTGCGCCCTCACCTTCCACGACGTTTTCAAAGCCGGGGCGAGTTACTACGGCGTCAGTGATCTGGAGGCGTTGGCGACGGATACCCACAAGTTTGAATCCCGCTATCTGGACGGGCTCATCGGTCCCTATCCGGAGCGCCGGGATGTCTATGTGGAGCGATCGCCCATCCACCACAGCGATCGCCTCTCCTGTCCGATGATCTTTTTCCAGGGGTTGGAAGATAAGGTCGTCCCCCCCGCCCAGGCCGAGAAAATGGTGGAGGCCCTCAGTGCCAAAGGATTGACGGTGGAATACGTCACCTTCGCCGAGGAACAGCACGGCTTCCGCCGCGCCGAGAACATCAAGCGGGCCCTGGAAGACGAGTTCCGCTTTTACACCCGCGTCTTCGGCATTCCTGACCAAAAGGTGTAGCTATTCCCCGAATGGTTCCGAAATCCAAACAACCCGGGCTCTGGTTGAGTCCGGGTTCCATTTTCCCGCCGTCTAGGCGATCGCTCTCTATCCCATTGATATTGACAGGGGGCGTGACCACCGAGTTTTCCTCATCAATAAGTCGAACAATTATAGCATAAAAAACGCGATTTTTTTGCCGCTTTACAAAAGCTTCATATCGGGGGTTCACTCCTTGATAAAACCTTTAAAATTGACCGAATTTTTTTTACAAAACTTCATCAATTTCCCCGGGGCGGGCGGAAAGATGCCCACAGTCCACGTCGCCAGAACTACCGCCTGACAGGGGTTTGGTCGCCATTGGCGACGGGCAAAAATAGAACGCCAAAAAATTTTTTTTCATTTTCCGTAAAATCGGGCGATCTGACCCGAGAGAGAAAGTGAAAGGTCAATAGGGAGGGCGCTTTTTTCAAGTCGGCTTGTTCTCGCTTAAAACCGGCGTCCAAGTTCCCGATACCTGTGTCCAAATAAAGGTTAGAAAAAATGGAAATCATCCAAAGCAAAAATCTCGACGATCTGATCCAAAGCGTCAAAGTTGCCCAACAAAAATACGCCACCTACAGCCAAAAAAAGGTGGACGAAATTTTCAAAAAAGCGGCTTTGTCAGCCAACGCAGCTCGCATTCCCCTCGCCCAAATTGCCGTCGAAGAAACCGGCATGGGAGTGGTCGAAGATAAGACGATCAAGAATCACTTTGCTTCGGAATACATCTACAATAAATATAAAGCCGAAAAAACCTGCGGTGTCATCGAATCCGACCCCCACTATGGCTGGCAACGGATTGCCGAACCCCTGGGACTTTTAGCGGGAATCGTGCCGACGACCAACCCGACATCGACGGCTATTTTTAAAGCGCTGTTGGCGCTCAAAACTCGCAACGGAATTATCTTTTCTCCCCACCCGAGGGCAAAAAAATGTACCATCGAAGCCGCCAAAATTGTCCGGGATGCTGCGGTAGCCGCCGGGGCGCCGGAGGGGATTATCGAATGGATTGACAACCCCACCCTGGAATGGTCCCAACAATTGATGCAGCATCCCGATATCAACCTGATTTTGGCGACAGGCGGGCCGGGAATGGTACAGGCAGCCTACTCGTCCGGACATCCCAGCGTCGGAGTCGGTTCGGGAAATACTCCCGCCGTTATCGATGGGACGGCTGATGTCAAAATGGCGGTTTCTTCGATTTTAATTGGTAAAACCTTTGACAATGGGATGATCTGCGCTTCCGAACAGGCGGCGATCGCTCAAGAAGACGTTTATGCCAGCGTCAAAAAAGAATTTATCGTTCGGGGGGGCTATTTTCTGAAGCAGAAAGAAAAAGAAGCCATCCGAAAACTGCTCCTCAAAAATGGCCGCTTGAACCCGGAAATTGTGGGTCAGTCCGTCGAAAAACTGGCAGAGATGGCGAATATTTCAGTTCCGGAAGGGACTAAGGTGCTGATTGCGGAAGTGAAAAATATCGGCGAGAGCGAACCGTTTTCGTTTGAAAAATTGTCCCCAGTTTTGGCTTTATACCGCGCCGGCAGTTTTCTGAAAGCAGTTGAAAAAGCGGAAAAATTAATTGCTTTTGGAGGAAAAGGGCATACATCTGTCCTCTACACCCACCCCGGTAATAGCGAACATATCCAATATTTTGAACATCACTTGCAGACCGGGCGGGTCTTGATTAATACTCCATCTTCTCAGGGGGCGATCGGCGACCTTTACAATTTCCGCCTGTCTCCTTCGATGACCTTGGGATGCGGTAGCTGGGGTGGTAATTCGATTAGCGAAAACGTCGAACCGCACCATTTGTTAAACATCAAAACCGTCGCCGAACGCCGGGAGAATATGCTGTGGTTCCGGGTGCCGCCGAAAGTTTACTTTAAATCGGGTTGCTTGCCCGTCGCACTGCGGGAACTGCAAGGCAAAAAACGGGCAGTTATCGTCACGGATAAACCTCTGTTCGACATGGGATTTATTCGAGAAGTGACGGAGGTTTTGGACGAAATTGAAGTTGCCCATCATATCTTCTACGATGTGGAACCCGATCCCAAACTTTCCAATATCAAGAAAGGGGTCGCCCTTCTCAACAGTTATCAGCCCGATATCATCATCGCGATGGGTGGCGGTTCCCCGATGGATGCGGCGAAAATTATGTGGTTGATGTACGAACATCCGGAGGTCGAATTTGAAGGGGTTGCGACGCGATTTATGGATATTCGCAAGCGGGTTTACGAGTTGCCACCGCTGGGAAATAAAGCGATGATGATCGCCATTCCGACCACTTCCGGGACGGGTTCTGAAGTGACACCGTTTGCCGTGGTGACGGACGATCGCACCGGCATCAAATATCCCCTGGCGGATTACGCTTTGACTCCCAATATGGCGATCGTCGATCCGGAATTGACCCTGAATATGCCCAAGAAATTGACCGCCTACGGTGGCATCGATGCGGTCACTCACGCCTTAGAAGCTTACGTCTCCATTTGTGCCTCCCAATTCACCAACGGACTGGCTTTGGAGGCTCTGGGATTGCTGTTTAAATACCTGCCCTCGGCCTATCAAAATGGGGCAAAAGATCCGAAAGCGCGGGAACAGGTGCATTATGCGGCCACCATTGCCGGCATGGCGTTCGCCAATGCGTTCCTGGGGATTTGTCACTCCCTGGCACACAAACTGGGCTCGAATTTCCACCTGCCCCACGGGTTGGCAAATGCGCTGATGATTTCCCACGTCATCCGCTACAATTCTACGGACGCCCCGTTCAAACAGGCGATTTTCCCGCAGTACGAATATCCCCAAGCCAAACAACGCTACGCCGAAATCGCCGATTATCTCAAATTGGGCGGCAATACTCCGGATGAAAAGGTCGAAAAGCTGATCGAAGCGGTGGAAGATCTCAAGCAAAAACTCGACATTCCCCCCACCATTCGGGAAGCGTGGCAGGGAGACGAAGCGGAATTTATGGGCCGGGTCGCAGATTTGGCGGGTCAAGCCTTTGACGACCAGTGTACGGCCGCCAACCCCCGTTATCCGTTGATTTGCGACTTGCAGGAGTTGTATGTTACAGCTTACCGGCAACCGGCGATTCTGGCGGCACCGGCGCACCCCGAATGGGAACCTTCTGAGAAATGGGTTTCTCAGGACAATGGGAACAATCTTCATCCGGAATGCCGGGAAACATTTGAAAGCTATTGTCGGGGTGGCCATTCCCAAATGCCGGTTAACGACCTCAACAGTAAGGCTCTGGTGGCTTTGATGGATTCTTGGTGGAAAACTGAGGGGATGTAATGGAAGTGGCGAGCCACTTCCGGGGGCATGGGGATCGGGTCTGCGTCGGATATCGTTCCCCATCACAAGGGAAAGGGTTCCGGGCCGAGGAAAAAAGATGCTCTCATTTTCCCGAAAACCTGGCCCCGTCGCCACAGGTATTTCCCGAGCCATTATCAGAGTTTGATGATATTTGCGAAAACGGAAAATATAGCGCTGCGCGCGGTCCTCGGCAGTCGGGAGTCGGGAGTCGGAAACTGAAACGGCTTTTCTATAAGGGTTTGA
>NZ_JAYFER010000403.1:0-473 GCF_055795065.1 Lyngbya sp. CCY1209 | reverse complement strand
ATCAGTAGAGCAATTCAGGGAGGCACTTATTATGCAAGAGTCTATCCTGCCTTCTCTTCTGGCAATACCAACTACGACTTAGGATTTGGCTTCTTATCTCAACCCAGTACACTGACCTTGAGTCCTGGCAATAGTCTCAGTACAGCTTTAAATATTGGCAATTTAGCGCCCAGACAAACGGTTGAGGTGACTGATTTTGTAGGAGAAACTGATCTTTCTGATGTCTATCAGTTCACCGTTGATTCTAGTCGCGATGTTGACATTACTCTTAGTGGTGTAACTGACTCCGCAAGAGTTGAACTCATTAAAGATTTTAACAATAATGGGCAAATTAACGAAGGTGATGGTGATATTTTAAGTACAAGCAGCAGAGCTGACTCAGATTCTAATGCCACCATCAGTAGAGCAATTCAGGGAGGCACTTATTATGCAAGAGTCTATCCTGCCTTCTCTTCTGGCAATACCAACTACGA
>NZ_JAYFER010000402.1:0-2079 GCF_055795065.1 Lyngbya sp. CCY1209 | reverse complement strand
TTTTAAGGTCATGGTACCTACAAATGCTTTCCAGTTTGTAGCCCTGCCGTTAACGGTTAAACAGCCCGACGAGGGGTAAGGCAGTGCCGTTAGCCGAACAAGCCCTAAAAACATTGGCGAGGAAAACATTACCCGTTTTACGGAGATTCCCATGTCTGTTTTTGTCTTAGACACTAACAAGCGGCAACTCGACCCGGTACATCCGGGAAAAGCGCGAAGGCTCCTTGGTAAACGGAAAGCGGCTGTATTCCGTCGCTATCCGTTTACCATTATTCTCAAGGAAGCTTGTCCAGATCTGCCCGTGCCAGACCTGGAGCTTAAGCTTGACCCAGGCTCTAAAGTCACAGGAATTGCCGTCATACAAGGCGGTCGAGTGATCTTTGGGGCTGAACTTCAACACCGGGGGGAACAAATCAAAGATGCTTTGCTGTCTCGCCGCCAATTACGACGTGGCAGGCGGAATCGCAAAACCCGCTATCGCCAAGCTAGATTTCTGAATCGGACTCGTCCAAAAGGCTGGTTATCCCCGAGCCTGCAACATCGGGTAGATACCACAATGACATGGGTTAACCGCTTTCGCAGACTTGCCCCAATTGCCCGCATTTCCCAAGAGCTAGTACGGTTCGACCTGCAACTCATGCAGAACCCTGAGATCTCAGGTGTTGAGTATCAGCAAGGGGAATTGCAAGGCTACGAGGTTCGGGAATACTTGCTGGAGAAATGGAATCGGAAATGTGCTTACTGTGGAGCTAAAAATGTACCGTTGGAAGTAGAGCATATTCAGCCCCAGTCTAAAGGGGGAACCAACCGAGTTTCTAACCTAACCCTGGCTTGTCACTCCTGCAATCAATCCAAAAGCGATCGGGACATTCGAGACTTTTTATCGGGTAAGCCTGACGTATTGAACCGTATTCTTAAGCCGGCAAAACTACCGCTTAAAGATGCAGCAGCCATCAATTCAACCCGGTGGGCATTGTTCAATGCTCTGAAACAAACCGGCTTGCCTGTGGCGACAGGTACGGGTGGACAAACCCAGTTTAATCGGACTCGATTCAGTCTACCCAAAACGCACTGGCTAGATGCTGCAAGTGTTGGGCTAGTTGATTTACTTAAAGTCCTGACCACCAAACCGTTGCTGATTGTAGCTAAAGGACATGGTACTCGACAGATGTGCGGGACGGATAAATATGGGTTTCCAATTCGTCACCGTTCACGGGTACAAATTCATAAAGGATTTCAGACTGGCGATATCGTTACGGCGACTGTCACAAAAGGCCAGAAAATTGGATCTTATGTTGGGCGAGTTCTCTGTCGTGCATCAGGCAGCTTTGATATTGCGACTCAATTGGGTCGGGTGTCTGGAATTAGCCACCGGTATTGCCAACCCATTCACAAAAGGGATGGTTATGCTTATGCGTTCGCTCATACCATAGGCGACTAAAGTCGCCGTTCGTTTTTCCTCCCTGCGCTAAAGCGACAGGGCTTCCAAACGTATCGAAGATTTTCCGTGACTCATACTTTTCTAATCCAATCCGGCCAGTGGGTCATCGAAGGAACTTGGCTCGATCGCAATGGCGTGCCCACGAGCGTCCGGGGAAAAACCCTGGTGGCGTGGCATCAGAGCGAGTGGTTCAGTCTGGTCACGAAATTGGTGTTTCCGAAGAGCGATCGCGACGATATTATCCTCCAATATCGGGGTCGCCTAGACACCAACGAGCGCCAGTACACATTTTTACTGCAACACAGCGAATTCGGCAAGGTCGAGGGCGAGGGGCTCATCGGCCCGTCCCTGATCGTGCAGCGATTCTGGGTTCTCGGCGACGAGCGACAGCGTCGCAGCGGCTTCGAGACGCTCCGCCAGGTCGATAACAATCGATACTACTACTCCAGCGGCATCATGGCCGGCCACCACCTCAATCTGGTCAGTATCATGGAAGGGACGATGGAGCGAAAACCGACTTGAGATCATTGATCATTGATAATTGATAATTGAACAAACCGGTGGGCAACCCGGGACGGTTGGGCAACCCGGGACGGTTGGGCAACCCGGGACGGTTGGGCAACCCGGGACGGTTGGGC
>NZ_JAYFER010000401.1:0-5905 GCF_055795065.1 Lyngbya sp. CCY1209 | reverse complement strand
GAATTAGCGGGGACGTGGATGTGACATCCAATGGAAAAGGCAGCGTGGTGCAACTGCCTCGGTTGACGGCTTTTGACAGCATCGTCAAAACCAACGGTGGACAGGTAAAAAAAATTGCTCCGAAAAAATCGCCAGTTGAAGATAATAAAACGATTGAGGGTACAGCAAAAGATGATCTGATTAACGGAACAAAAAAAGACGATATAATTAACGGTCAAGCGGGTGATGATACGCTGAATGGAAATAATGGTAATGACAAATTACTGGGTGGTAAAGGTTGGGACTTTATTCAGGGAAATGAAGGTAATGATACGCTATTGGGCAACGAAAACAGTGACGTTTTGGTTGGAGGAAACGGTCGGGATATTCTTACAGGTGGTTCTGCCAGTGATGTATTTTTCCTGACACCAGAAACCAGTAAAAAAACACTGGCAGATCGAATTACAGATTTTGATAAGGCGACAGACTTTATTGTTCTTGGCAATAACTTAACTGCCGATCAAGTGAAGCTAGAAAAAATCAAAGAAGGCACATTAATTACCGTCAAAAAAACAGGTAAAATCTTGGGAATTGTTGAGAAAGTGCAACCCTCAGATTTAGAATATAGTTTGATTTCTGGTAATGTTCCCAGTGATTTGGGCAAATTAGTAACCTTTGGAGAACCGATTTCTAAAAGTTTAGCAAATGGCAACGTCAAGTTGGAACTAAAAGGTTCTGACGGCGGTAAATTCACGACGACTTTGTCAGAAGAAAAAGGGATTGAACAAATTCGTTATTTGGCAGGTCGTTCATCAAACATCAAAGGTTCTTTTACACTTGACATCAAAAACAACGGTTCTCAAATTAATTTACAAATAGATGGAAATAAAAACGAGTGGGAAATTAAAAGGAAAAAAAATGAAGAGATAGATGTTTCCTTAAATGGTGAAGTATTTATGACGCTTCCTCCCATTCCTAAAAACGATGATGGTGGTGAAGATACAGATTGCTGTGATATAGATTTATTAGACCCATGCAAGATATTCAAACAGATTTGTGCAACTGTGGAGCAAATCAATAGCGTTCTCAGTTGGATACCGCCTCTGCCAAGTTTAGCTCCTTTGACTGCTGTACAAATGGGGTTGGAATTTACCGAATATGCTTGCTTATTAGTCTTAGGAGATGATCAAAAATTGAACGACTTGATCGCTTCAAAAACTCTCAGTTTTTTAAGTGAAAAAGCGGGAGATGCAATGCTAAATTTTTACCGAAAACAGACTCGCTTCAATAAATTTTTGGACGACAACGAAATTTTCATCAATCCCAAAGTTTTTGATGCCCTTGAGCGAACCAAAAAACAAAATGATGACATATTCAAACAGTTTCTTGGCAATGGAGTTAATTCAGTTCCTTTTTTCTCAGATTTAAGCAGTTCTATTGTCCGTTTTATTGACGATAAATTGCCAAACAATAATCGCAATAATGTCATGAAAAATCTCAGAAAGCACCTGGGTATAGATTGGTGTGATGAAGATGTAGAAACCAAGGAAGCAAACATTGAAATTGCGGGGCCCAAAGAAGTTGATCACCATAAATACGCCTTGTTTACCGTCTCCTATGATAACCCCGAAAAAGAAGCGAAAGGAGTCGAAATTATGGGGTTTGACGGCCTGACATCTGGCGTTAAATTTGTACCCATACCCAAAGCAAAACTAGAAGAAGGTAAATTTCAGTTTAAAGCATACAATGAGGACTTTTTTGGGAGTGTAGATGCAGAGAAAGTCTTTTCGGCAAACCTAGTAAGTGAGCCCTCCGTATTTTCTTACACGATCGCCGCCAGTGATCCAGATGCGACAGTTAACTTTCTGGGTGCTGGAGGCTGGTCAGGCTTGAATGCTCAAGCGATTCCAGCGACTGATAAAAATGGTGACTTTTGGGTCAAGTGGTTGTAGTACATTTGATTGGGAAATAAGAGAGATGAATTCCACGAAAAAGCAAATTAGCAGGTACGAACAATGGATAGCATTTTGAACTCGGAAACTGCTTTTTTCGTTCCAGAAACAGATATTCTGGGCCTCAACCAGATTGAGAAAGAGAATTTGGGTTTGGGGTGCGATCGCGCTTTCATTTCCAGTTCTCCGCTGGCTGGAGCGATCGCCTGGGGATTGCCGGAAGAAACGACTCCCAATGATCATGGAGAAGCAGCACAGGCAGAATTGCTTTTAAATAGCCGAAATGAAGCGATCGCGAGTGGAGACTATTTATTATTAACAGATTCCGCTGTTATCGACTCCGGTAGTGGTAGAGATTTACTGACTGGCTATACTGAGGAAATGTCCCCGGAAGACAGCGAAGATGTGCTGACGGATGATACCCGTGCGATTGAGAAAATGGTGTATGGAGTCTTGCCAACAGTTCAGGAGTTGCTGCAAGATTTTGCCGATACACCTGAGTTTGAAGTTGAGATGAGGTTGGCGTTTGGCAATCGTTACGATGCTCAAAAAGCGGATGTCTTAATGTCGGCTTTATCTGGGGGAGATGTAGAGGTATTGCAAGGAATTGAGATTGTCGATTGCGATTTTATTAAAGGGGCGAATGGTGCTTTTGCTGGAGAGACGGAAACGATTTATTTGGCGCGGGAGTTTGTGTCGGAAAACTCGGGTAATGTCGGGGCGATCGCTTCTGTAATTGTTGAAGAGTTCGGTCATTATTTAGATTGGGAAATTAATAGTAGCGATACCCCTGGAGATGAGGGGGAAATATTTGCGAGTTTTGTGTTGGGCGAGGAGTTGAGTTTGCCTGAGTTTTGGGGAATGAAGGTAGAGGATGATGGGGAAATAGTATTTTTATATAACGATAAAATTTTAATTGAAAAATCATCCATTTTAAATGTTACAAAAACAGGTAAAAATGATATAGATTCTCTGATAGGTTCCACCAAATGGAACATGAATGATTTGAACAATAAAATAACTTACGGATTTGTAGTAGCTGATGGAGATGGTTATGATAGCGAGCCTTTACAGAAGTATGGCAATAAGCATCTCTATCCACTGAATCATAGTGGACAGAGTATGGTCAGAAAAGTTTTGAATGACTTGGAGAAAATTATACCCATCGATTTTGTGGAAACATCATATTCATATAACAATCCGCCTATTATGGTTTTTATGGGTGTAGAAACCGATGGAAATCTTTCCTTTGCTTATTATCCATCTAACTCTTATGCAGGAGGAGATGTTTTCCTTGATAATGACTATCAAGACAGCTATGATACTGTAGCCCATGAAATCGGTCATGCTTTGGGCTTAAAACATCCTGGCTTCTATAACAAGGATGACAATGGACCTTTCTTGCCAGCTTCAAAAGATAATACAAACTGGACGGTTATGAGTTATAACAATAAGTTTCCATTACCTCAAGATTATCAGTCGTTAGACATTAAGGCTCTTCAATACTTGTACGGTAAAAGTGGAAGCGGCAATAGACAACCTTCAATACAAATTAATGACATTTCGATTAAAGAGGGCGATCGCACCAAAAGAGCCATGTTTAAAGTCACTCTCGACACCCGCGCTACTGAAACAGTGAAAGTCGGTTATCAAACAGTGAGCGATACTGCCAGTAGCGGTGACGACTACCGCTACAAATCTGGTACTATTACCTTTAAACCAGGTCAAAAAACCAAAAAAATTAGAGTCCCCATTTACGGCGATAACTTCAATGAAGGAAATAGAGGTTTTTGGGTGAATTTAACCAATCCTAGCAATGCTGAAATCAGCGATGGATGGGGTTATGGTTCGATTATCGAAGACGACCTTACAGTCACCCCCTCAGTTAAAATAAATGACATTTCCATAACAGAGGGCGATCGCACCAAAAGAGCCACATTTAAAGTCACCCTAGATACCCGCCCTACTCAAAGTGTTAAAGTAGATTATCAAACAGTGAATGATACTGCCTGGAGCGCTTTCGACTACCGCCACAAATCTGGTACTATTACCTTTAAACTAGGTCAAAAAACCAAAAAAATTAGAGTTCCTATTTACGGCAACAATTACTATCAGGGAGATAGAAATTTTTGGGTTTATTTAAGCAATCCGCGCAACGCTGAGATCGAGAGCGAAGACGACCAATGGGGTCACGCTTGGATTCTTGAGGATGATTTTTAGTCGGCGGATTCTGGCTCAGGAGCCATTGGCGATCGCCTTTTCCAAACCAACAAGGTGATTTTGAGTGAGGCGATCGCACTCCTAAAACCGATTCGTAGCAAACCCTGATTGAAGCCCAAAATGTGCCAACAAATTCATCGAATTTAAGGAGGCTAAGATTATGGCTGGAACAACCAATCAAAAATTTGTCAAACAAGTTATCGCACTGACTAACAAAGAACGCGAACGGTTCGGCTTAGAGCCTTTGGAGTCCAAGGGCAGGCTCAACACAGCGGCTCAAACCCACAGCCGGAATATGGCACAGAAAGACTTCTACAGTCATACGGGAAAAGATGATTCTTCTTGTGGCGATCGCATTGAGAAAACCGGTTATAAAGCCGAAACCTCGGGAGAAAATATTGCCGCTGGTCAATCCACACCCAAGGAAGTCGTTGAGGATTGGATGGATAGTAGTGGACACCGATCAAACATTCTCGACCCAGATTATGAAGACATTGGTGTGGGTTACTACTTCCGAAAAAATGACCCGGGTTACTATCGTTACCACTCTTACTGGACGCAAAACTTTGCCACCTCCGACGATGGCAAGGATTGGTGGTCAAAGTACCAAAACTTTGAGTATGGAGATGAAGGCAATGATAAACTCAAAGGCATTAAAGGGAAGGATTACTTAAGAGGTTATGAAGGCAACGATACCATCACTGGTGCAGCGGGCGACGACTATCTTCATGCGAGCAAAGGTCGCGATGTCGTCAAAGGAGGATCGGGCAATGATGAAATTCTGGGTGGAGACGGTTTTTTTTGTGGTATCGTGCAGCGCCGTTTGGATGATGAGGAAGATTCTGGCGACAAACTTTATGGCGAGGGCGGTAACGACCTGATCCAAGGAGATGGTGGTAAAGATTATATTGATGGTGGCAAGGGCCGAGATATCCTCTGGGGTGGCAGCGGCAACGACACCGTTCTAGGTATGATTGGCAATGATGCAGTCAGCGGTGGAGAAGGTAATGACTTACTCCAAGGCGGTAAAGGTAATGACTTTTTGTGGGGAGATTCGGGTGCCGACACCTTGATCGGTGTTCACCCGAAAACCGCTCGTCCTGGTAAGGGCGAGCAAGATGTCCTCACCGGCGGGGATGATGACTATGACTGGTGGAAGGAGCAAGATGGCAAAGATACCTTTGTCTTGGGCGATCGCCGCAAAGTATTTTACAACGATGGCAAGAAAAATAACGCAGGCAAAGGCGATTATGCCTTGATTCGCAATTTCAATACCGATGAAGACATCATCCAACTCCACGGTAAAGCCAAAAACTACACTCTCAAAAATTCACCCCAAGGAATGCCCGAAGGCACGGCTATTTTCCTCGATACTGCGGGCAAAGATGAATTGATCGGTATCGTCGCCGATGTTTCCGATTTGAACATTAAAGCTGATTACTTCAATTTTGTTTAGCTTAGTCTAAACCTAACGTAGAAAACATCCAAAACCTCCAGGAATTTTAGAGAGAAACTCCCGGAGGTTTATTATCACACCAACTTAAGTTTGGGTCGAACCGCCAATGTCGATGTTGCTCTGGGGATTCTCGCAGAATGCCGATTTGAATAGCTGTGAGCGATCGGCCTGTTCTCTCCTCCACCAGTTGTCCAACTCGCTTAACAATTTCTTCATTTTTTTGACGGTCCATCGTTCGTCTCCCTGATCTGCAAACTGGGGTCTAAAACCCTCTGTGACGGAACTTGAAGCCCGAATA
>NZ_JAYFER010000400.1:0-4773 GCF_055795065.1 Lyngbya sp. CCY1209 | reverse complement strand
AAGGGCACAGGCTTGCCCCCACCGATGATTTATTGATGGGGTTGAATATCCGTGGGAGCAACCGTCTCTGGTTGCTCACCAACCGATCATGGGCAAGCACAGAGGCTTGCCCCCACCGGTGATTTATTGATGGGGTTGAATATCCGTGGGAGCAACCGTCTCTGGTTGCGAATTTACAATCCCGATATCGCCGAAAAAATGGCGGAACACGCCCGCTCTTACAAGCAAAAGTTTTAATTGAAGGTGGGAGATGGGCAAGCATAGAGGCTTGCCGCTACCGATGATTTATTGATGGGGTTGAATATTCGTGGGAGCAACCGTCTCTGGTTGCTCACCAACCGATCATGGGCAAGCATAGAGGCTTGCCCCCACCGATGATTTATTGATGGGGTTAAATATCCGTGGGAGCAACCGTCTCTGGTTGCTCGCCAACCGATCATGGGCAAGCACAGAGGCTTGCCCCCACCATTCTGGGAAGAGATCGGGACAAATCTAAAATCCAAAATCTAAAATCTAAAATCCCCATTAGGGTTGATGTCAATGTTGAAAAATGATCTATTATTGCTCTATTCAAAACTAAATTGCTGAGGAGTCAGAATGACTATTTTGAGGAGAGCGGCTTATCTTGCTTGTCTGGTTATTTCGTCATTGAGTGGCGGTCAGGTTTTGGCCCAAGAGAATTTTTCCACCCCTCAAACATCCGGCGACAACGTACAACTCAAGAAATACCTCAACAGCCTGGTGAGGGGAAAAAATCCCGACGCGGAACCGGTACGATCGCTCGCTGCGGTGAGCGAAAACGCCCCGTCTACTGACGCGACGGATCTGGGGGTTCTGGGGGTGCAACCGGAGTGGCGGATCGCCGAGGAGACGGTGCTCGAAGAAGCGATCGCCCAATCCCCGGAAGCAGAAGAAGAAGTTGACCCCCGCCGCGCCGCCGATCGCTACAACCGCCGCCTCAGCAACCACTACAGCTATTTCGCCGTCGGGGGTAATATCGGCATCACCGGCGACGCCTCCGGCTTGGGCAAAGGGGGGGGCGGAACCCTCGGAAAAACGGGTTATTCTGAAAATATCTCCCTCCACACCGGCGGGATCATTCTCGGCGACAGCGCCAGCGTCGGCGCCCTGACCTACGATTTTCCCGTCCGGGCTGATACCGGGGCGGTGCTGCTGTCCCCCTTCGTGGGGGCGGGGGCGATTTGGGCCGACCTGTTCAACGAGGATTTCAGCTTCGGTCCGCTGTTCATGGCGGGGGTTGACGTCCCCATTTCCTACAGCTTCATCCTCACCGGCCGCGTCAACGTCGGCTACCTCCGGGAGAATACGGAGGTGGGGATCATGCTGGGTGTGGGTTACATCTTCACCCGCAGCATCTGGGATTTATTCTAGGGACTGGAGGGGAACTACACTCGGGTCGAGGATTTTGGGACTTGACCCGTGAAACTTGATCGCCAAAGACTGCTTTCCCCCGTTCCCGCCGAAAATGTGGGTGATCTTCCCGACGCCAAATGTCGTGTGAAATACGCGATCGCCCACTTTCCAAGTTTCGGGATTTGTCGCCGGGGTCGGTTTCGCCCTTTTCTTCTTTTTGCCGGTTTTCTTCGTCGCCGGCTTTTGAATCGGACGGACGAAAGGACGATATCCCTCGATCAAATTCTCGGGCAATTCTTTCAAAAACATCGACGGGACGCAGGGTTCCCGATATCCCCACAGCCGCCGTTCCAAGGCGTGGGTGATGAATAGCTGTTCCTGGGCACGGGTAATCCCCACATAACACAGCCGCCGTTCCTCTTCCAAACTGAGGGGATCGTCGATACTGCGGAAATTGGGAAATAACCCCTGTTCTAACCCCACCAAAAACACGATCGGAAACTCCAACCCCTTGGCCGAATGTAAGGTCATCAGAGATACCGCCTGCTGTCCTTCTTCCAAGTTGTCTAAATCTGAGGATAGGGAGGCGCTGGCCAAAAATCCTTGCAAGCTGCTATCTTCGTACTCCTCCTGATACTGGGAAACCGCGTTGCACAGTTCCCGCAGGTTATCTAAACGGTTGTCCGCCTCGTCGGTTCCCTGATTTTTGAGATCGTCGAAATAGCCGCAATCGGCTAAAATTCCTTCTAAGATATCGAGTGCAGAAGTGGTTTCAACGCGATCGCGCCAGGATTGAATGATTTGGGCGAACCGATTCACCGATTTGGCCGATCGCCCCGCGACGGTATTCACCGAATCCTCGTCGCCGACAATTTCCCACAGGGGAACCCCCAACTGTTGGGCGGCATTGTTCAACCCGTCGAGGGTCGTCCGCCCGATCCCCCGCCGGGGCACGTTGATGATCCGCTGCAAGCTGACGCTATCGGCGGGATTCGCCAACACCCTCAGATAGGATAAAGCATCCTTAATTTCTTTGCGATCGTAGAACTTCAGACCGCCGACGACATTATAAAGAATGTTATTCCGCAGCAGGACATCCTCAAAAGGCCGTGATTGGGCGTTGGTGCGGTAAAGTATGGCAAAACTTCCCGGCCCGAGTTCCGGATTTTGGTCGATCAGCATTTTAATTTGATCGACGACAAACTGGGCTTCGGCGATTTCCTCGTCCGCCTGATAGCAGTAGATCGGCGTGCCTCCCGATCGCGTCGGACGCAGCACTTTTTCAATTCTGGCGGTATTATTTTGGATGAGATGATTGGCGACTTCCAGGATATTTTCCCGCGATCGGTAATTTTCCTCCAATTTAATTAAAGTCCGGGTGTCGTCGTCCGACAAACCGTCCCCGAAATCGTCCTGAAATTCCAGCAAAATCGTATAGTCCGCCATCCGGAACGAATAGATCGACTGATCCACATCCCCCACCACGAAAATCGATCGATTTTTCCAATTCTCGAACGATCGCGGCTCTTCCCCGTTCGTCGCCAACAGCCGGATCAGGTCGTACTGGGTGCGGTTGGTGTCCTGATATTCGTCTACTAATATATGGCGGAATTTTTGGTGCCAGTAGGCGAGCACCTGTTCGTTTTGCCGGAACAGGGCGACGGGAACCCGGATCAGGTCGTCGAAGTCGAGGGCGTTGTTGGCCGCCAGGGCATCCTGATACAGGCCGTACACCTCCGAAATGACGCGCCCCGAATAGTCCGGGTTTTCCCGCGAATACTCCTGTGGCGAGAGTCCCAGGTTTTTGGCGTTGCTGATTTTGTAGCGGATCTTGCGGGGGTCGAATTTTTTGTCGTCCAGGTTCAGTTGTTTGGTGACGATCTGCTTCACCTGGGCCTGGGCGTCGGATTCGTCGAAAATTGAGAAGTTCTGCTGCCACTGCCGCCCCTTTTCGTCCTGATATTTGTTGATATCGTAGCGGAGGATGCGGGCGCACAAACTGTGGAACGTCCCCATCCACAGGTGTTTGGTGAGGGTGCGGTAGACGTGCGATCGCAGTTGGGTCTGTTCGGCCGGTTCCAGGGCCGAGAGGGGCTTTCCGTACTGTTTTTGAGCCTGCTGCTGGGCGAAAATGGACTCGACCCGCTCTTTGATCTCCCGGGCGGCTTTATTGGTAAAGGTGACGGCGAGGATATTTTCCGGGTTGACGCGGTGGGTGTGGATCAGGTTGGCGACGCGGTAGGTGAGGGCGCGGGTTTTCCCGGAACCGGCCCCCGCCACGACGAGCATCGGGCCGCAGAAGTGTTCGACGGCTTGCCGCTGGGAGGGGTTGAGGGTGGTGAGGAAATCGACGGTTTGCATGGAAGGTGCGATCGCATCTGGGGGCGGACAGAGTGTCTATTGTACAAAAAATCGAGCCGGCAAAGAATTGATAATTGATAATTGATAATTGATAATTATCAATTCATCAACTCCCCCCCCACTCCCTACTCCCTACTCCCTACTCCCTACTCCCTACCTTCAAACGATGCGGTTGACGATCCCCCAAACCTCGCCGTCCGATCGCACGTGGGGGACGGAGATGTTGCTGAATCCGGTGATGAAGGGTTTATAGTACACCTGCCAGTAGAGGGGGCTGATTTGGTCGGCGATCGCTTTGAGGGATTTTACCTCTTCGGAGAGCTCCCGGGCGAGGTGGTTGATGCGATCGGCGTGGACTTGGGCCTGGAGTCGGCTTTCCTCCATTTGCTGTTCGAGGGGGTGGCGGTGACTCCATTGGTCCAATTGTTGCTTTTTGTGGCGAAGCTGAGTTTTCAGGGCCGCGATCGCATCGTCGATCCCTTTGAGTTCGGCGGATTGGTTGGCGGTTTCCCGGGCCTGGCGCCGGTAGGCTTGGGCGATCGCTTGGGGGGAATCGTCTTCCGGGGTGACGGTTTCGATGTGAATCTGCTCCCGTTCCCGTTGCAGTGCCAGAATTTGGGTGCGGATCGCTTCAATTTCGGCTCGGAGTGATTGCATGATGGGTGTTCCTGAAATAAACCGGAAAATTGTAACAGTATCTTTACATTTTAAAGGCGGGCGATCAGTTAATATTGCAGAGCGGATTTGAGTCGAAATCTCCCCTCAATTCCTCAAATCTTCCTTTGACCTCGGGCTGAAACTCCGTCAGGCTACAAGGGACTCCAAGCCTCATCCGCACTACCGTAGACGGCGATCGTCCGGGGATCGCGGCGACGGCGTTTCTTTACTTAAGTTTATATCAGTCGAAGCGATCGCTCATCCAAATGTTAAGTTTAGTTTAATACCCTTGCACTTCTCTCTGAGGGTGGTAAATTAGTAATTGAAGCGAATAAAGCTTCAGTTGACAGATACCAAAGCGATGTTCATTCTGTCTGTTTG
>NZ_JAYFER010000399.1:0-21550 GCF_055795065.1 Lyngbya sp. CCY1209 | reverse complement strand
GGCTAAAGCCGCACGAGTCGCTTTTCCACCCCGCGCTAAAGCAGCAGGGCTATCAAGCTCCCGACCTATTCACGTATAGCAACGAGCGCTGGCGTGGTAACACGCCGGGAATGATCAATCTCTCTACGACCGACGACCGACTCCCTTTTATAGGTTTTGTAACTATACGATCGCGCACTGCTATAATTGTGTCCGAACCGCCTTGTCGCTTGCTATATATCTTGGGCTGATGAACCGACTATACCTGATTTTTCTAACTCTATTCATTCTCAACCCGATCGCACCTGCTTTTTCCCGACCCTTTGGGAATCAGGGGGAAACGGGCGATCGCACCCAAAACACCCAAAACGCGATCGCCCAAATTGACGAGGAAACATTGCGGGCGGCTTGTTCTGGGAAACGCTTCGATTTGTTGCCGATTCCCTTTTCCGACGTTTCCCCCGATCACTGGGCGTTTGAAGCGGTGATGAATCTCTATTATTGTATCGGATTGCCGCCCAAATTTCAAGCGGATCGGAGTTACGGAGAATGAGCGATCGCGTCAATCTGAGGGTTCTTTTTTCTTCAATACCACCAACGTAATATCGTCGAAAATCTGCTGTCCGCCGATAAATTCTTTCACGTCCGCGATCGCCGCCTGACAAA
Source organism: Lyngbya sp. CCY1209 (assembly GCF_055795065.1). Classification (NCBI taxonomy): domain Bacteria; kingdom Bacillati; phylum Cyanobacteriota; class Cyanophyceae; order Oscillatoriales; family Microcoleaceae; genus Lyngbya; species Lyngbya sp. CCY1209. Next base: position 20,905 of record NZ_JAYFER010000399.1, on the reverse strand, counting down.
TTTCGTGAACCGAACTGTCCCGGTGACGGCGGAGGACATCGCAGAGGCGATCTAAACCGTACATTTCGTTACCAGTGTTCTCCGCTTCGGTGATCCCGTCCGTATATAAAACGACAATTTCGCCCGGTTTGATCGGAACTTCGACGCGATCGATGAAGGGGGAAATATCTTCTTCCAAACCGAGGGGAAAGCCCAAATCCAAGGTGTCGATTTGTTCGATATCGCCATTATTTTTAATCAAAATTAGGGTTTCGTGTTGTCCGGACAAGTGCAATTTTTCCGGGTGAACTTCCAACAACGATAAAGTCAGGGTTTTGTCGGATTTCATGCGGCTGGCATTGCTGTACACTACCTGATTGATGGCATTTAATAACTTGACGGGGTCGGTTTCATCCACCGCCATCAGAGTCCGAAACGCCGTCTGTACCATCATCATCAAAACGCCACTTTCCAAGCCGTGTCCAGTCACGTCTCCGATGCCAATTTGAATCGTGCCGTTGTGGAGAATAATATCGTAATAGTCGCCCCCCACTTCGTCGGCGGGTTGCATGAATCCGGCGATATCGAAATCGGGCATTCCCTGCAATTCTTCCTCCCGGGGCAAGATCATCTGCTGCAACTTTTGGGCGACTTCCAATTCCGTCCCGAGTCGCATATTTTCCGCCTTCAATCGTTTGTTGAGTTCCAAAATTTCCGCGTTTGCCCGTCCGAGTTTGGCGGTGCGATCGGCGACTTCCGCTTCCAACGTGCGACTGTAATCGGAGAGTAATTTTTCGGCTCTTTTTTGCTCGGTAATATCCTCAAAGGCGACGATCGCATAAACGATCTCTCCCCCGCCATCAAAAATGGGTGTCGCCCTCACCTCCAGGGGAATCCGCCCTCCGTCCCGCCGGATTTCCAAGTCATTGGCGACGACCGTTTCGCCCCGTAGCGCCCGCATGGCGGGCAGTTTATCGGTCGGATAGAGGCGATCGCTGTCGGCTTCGTAAACTTGATATTTTATGGACAGATGGGAACCCACCGCGTCCAGAATTTCTTCAATTCCCAATAATTGCTCCGCCGTTTCATTAAAATAAATAACGCGACCATCCGGGTCATGGACGGACACGCCGACGGGCAGAACATTCAAGAATTTTGTCAGGCGGCTTTCACTTTCGGAGAGCGCTTCGTTGAGGCTTTTTAACTCTCGAAAAGACTGCTGGAGTTGTCGAGCCATTGTATTGAACGAATGGGCGAGTTTTCCGAGTTCGTCCGTCCGTTCTGATTCCAGAGACTCTTTCCAATTTCCTCGGGCCAGATCGCCGGCCGCCGCGTTGAGGCGAAAAATGGGCTGGGTGATCCATCGGGCGGTGAGAATTCCGATGATCGTCGCACCGATGGTGGCGGCGATACAGAGTTTGATGGTTGTCCGAATGTTGGCGTTAATTTCTGCCATAAAATCCGACTCCGGCACGACCACCACGATCAGCCAATCCAAGCCGTATTCGTCCCGGAAGGGGACGACATTTAAAAATTGTCGGTCCCAGTCGAACACCCATGTCAGCCGTTGGGGCTTTTCAATTGTTTCCAGGTTTCCGAAGGTTTCAAATAAATGGCGGGTGGCCGATCGCGTGATCGGATGGGTGCTATTTCGGGCGTCGAGCAATTCCCGCTCGCCGTTTTGGTCGCTGAAGGGTAATTCCGAGGTGGAAGTCGCCAACAACGTGCCGTCCCGCTCGATGATAAATGCCTGTCCGGATTTGCCGATTTTCAGTCGGTTCAAAAATTGGCCGATGTGGTCCAGCCGCAGGGCCGCGATCAGCACCCCTTGCAATTCGTCGCGATCGCCGTAAACGGGTTGAAGGGCGCTCACAATTAAGGTGGGTTCGAGGAAGGAGATGTAGACATCGCTCCAGGTGGGTTTTCCCGCCTCCGCCGCGCTGGTGTAGGAGGTGTGTTCCCGGATGTCGAAGTCGTCCACTTTGAGTTCGATGCTGGTGCGATTTCCTTCGTCGTCGGTGTTGTAGGAGTAGAAATCGAAATCGGTGGAGGGGCCGGACAAATTGAGCATCAAAGACCCGTTGGAAAGCCGTTCTCCGGTGCGGTAGTCCCCCTTCCAATTGCCGACGGAGGTGAAGTTGATGTAGGGGTAGTGTTGGACTTGGTGCCACAGAAATTTTTCCCAGGTTTGCAGGTCGTCGAGTTGCAAATATCCCAATTTGATGGCGTCCAATTTATTTTGGTTCATCTGTTGGGGGACAGCCAGGTAAAATTCCAAATTTTGGCGGACGCGATCGCTCACTTCTTCGATCAGTTGGTTGGCCAGATCCGCGATCGCCTCTTCCCCGGTTCGGAAGGATAAATACCACACCAGTCCCGCCGCTCCCACGACTTGCACGACGAAGGGCACGATCAAAATCGTCCGCAGGGAGGTGCGACCGAAAAGTTTGATGATGAGTTGGTTTAGGGGTTGAACCAGCATGGGATTTGGGACGAATGATCGATGATTAAATCGGTTGACCAACCCGCTCTTTCGCGGAATCTCCGAGACAATCCGGCGAGGAAACTCGCAAATTGTACCGAATACACCTGCGGGGTAGACCCGACAGACGAGCGATCGGGGCGGAAATGGGCGATGTTGACGAATTCAAAGCGGACTCTATTTTAAACTGACCCCCGGTTTGCCGATTGATGACCCTGACAATCCGCTCTGGGATGATGATGCGGGGAATCGACTGAAAATAATGCCACAAAAATTCCCCGGAAATTTGAACGGCAATCCGTCTTGGGATGGAGGTTCTCTAACCGCCAGTTTATCTCAAAAGCAGGATGAAGTTTGAGCTGAGTCCAATTAAGATCGAGATTAGAGCCCGAAAAGTTGAAAGCGGAGAGATTGACTCTATGACTAACGAACGTGAAATTAAACAACCGATGACTCCCGAAGAGGTGAGTCCCGAACAGAAGCGGCAACATAAAGAAGCAATGGAGCGGGGTGGAAATACCCTGACAACGAATCCGGGCGATCGCATCGACGATTCCATGTCCGTCGAAGAGAAGGCGCGACAGGTGGCGGTGGACACGGCTGATATTACCGGGGATCATGTCACTGTTCCCACTTATTTTGTCGTTGACGAATCCGACGGCGAGAAAAAAGCACTTCACCACGTCAGAGATGCGGAAGAAATTTCCGACACCATCCGACAGGCTAGGGTAGATGAAAATGGCGATCGCAAGTGGTGGTAGGACATCGGCTGGGGAACGGGGCTTCAAAGTTCCGGACTTTCCGGGTCATTCTCGGGCAACGGGCGATCGGAAGACCATCTGAAAATTGCGAGAATTGATGAAATTTTTCAAAATCGGAGCCGATCGCGCCGATTTTTTTAAATTACTAAAAATATGAGACACATTTTATGTTTTAAATTATCCTCTTTTGTTCTTTCTTTAGAAAGATGAAGAGTTGGGTCATACTGTGGAATTCTTGTAGACAGAACGAACCATAATCAAAATAGGAGAACACTCATGGTAGCCACGTTAACAGATGCCAAACGGGAAGCGATCGCGACCAAATTAGCGGATATGCGAGCCATTCAGAATTTGGCGATCGCCAACGAAGAACAATTCTTGCAGGAATGTGGCGACAGCGAAATCCGCGATCGCCTGGAAAGTATGCTGGAAGACGACCGCAAAAATCTGGGTATTTTGGAAACCAGCATCACCCAATACGGTATCCAAAGTAAGCCCAAAGAAAAGATCCAGAAATTCGTGCAGCACGCCCAAGAAATGATGGGCAGTTCCGACCTGAGCCTGTACGAAAAAATGGCCCAACACGAACTCCTGAAACACGGACAGGTCATTTCTGGTTTGGTGGTTCACAAATCCGCCCAAATTGCCGGACCCGATGTCGAAAAAGCGATCGCGCCCCTGAATGCGATCAACTTTGAAAACCGCGCCCACCAGGAAAAACTCAAGGGAATGCTCGAATATTTGGGTACTCAAGAACTGACCGGCCAGGAACCCGACCAGAGCATCTGGGCGAAGGTTCAAGATGGCTTGGCAGCCCTCACCGGGGTTTTCGGCAGCGCCGTCACCCAAGGCAGCGACCAGTCCGACATGAACATCCAGACCATCATCCGGATGGACCACGACAAGGTCAAAACCCTGATATCCGAGATCGAAAAATCCGACGACCCCCAGAAGATTCAGGAGTATTTCGGGCAGCTTTACAAAGATCTGCTCGTCCACACCGAAGCAGAAGAACAGGTCGTCTATCTCTCAGTCCGCCCCTTCTACGGCGAGTCCGACACCCGAGAACTGTTCGACGAACATTCCGAATTGAAAACGCTGATGAATGAAATGAAAGCCATGAGTCCCACCTCGGCGGAATTCAAGGGCAAACTCGCCCAGGTGAAGGAAATCGTCGGCGACCACACCCGCCAGGAAGAAAGCACCATGTTCTTGGCAATTTCCAACAATTGCTCGATGGAACAACAAGAAAATCTGGCATCCGAATTTAAGAACACCAAAAAACAAATTGAAACCTCGTTGTCTGCCAACAGCTAATTAATAATGATGTAGGGGCGAATGGCATTCGCCCTTCCTCATCGGGAAATCAAATCCCCCCAAATCCTCTTTCATTGTTCATTGTTCACTTTTCCCTCAGATTCCATCTCCTCGATCGCGGCGACGACTTCCCGCTCGAAGGCAACTTTGGCGCGGTTGGTTTTGCCGCCGATGTAGAGGCGATCGCCCTCTTTCAATCCCCAGATTTGGGAGTGAGAAACGTAGCTCATTAACACGCTCACCATCAGCAATCCGAAGCCCAAATAAACGATCGGAATGCCCGGATCGGCTTTAATTTGCAGTCCCGTACTGCCCACCACTTCATCGACGTGGAGGGTGACGCCGTTAATTTCCAGGGACATTCCCTCCCGCACCGTCGAGACTAATTCGCCCTGATTGTTGTAAATTAAAACGGTTCCCTGCAAGTCCTTCGCCACCAAAGAAACCCCGTCACTCAAATCGGGTTTGGTGGGCACCCAAGTTCCCCAAAAGCGGCCGTTGCCTCCGGTATCCAATTGGGCCATCGGCAGTTGCAATACGGGCGATCGGTTGATGCGAACCCGCACCCCCGCGATACCCCAGTCCGCCTGGTAGAACGTCACGCCGCCGTAACGCAGCGGTTTGTTGACGTGGATGGTTTGGCGATCGCGTTCCGTGCCCTGTTCATCCACCACCGACAGATCGGAATAAAACTGATCGATGGTCCCGTCGGGGGTGTAGTCGATCCAAAATCGGTTCACCCGCACCGCCCAATCTCGGGGCAATTGGGACTCGGAAAACGGCCCCGCATCGATAATATTTTGAATGCCGAACAAATTGCCGCTCGGAACCATTTCCTGAGCCATAAAACCCGTCATCGCGCCCAATATCGAACCCGCCAAAATGATCAACATACTGGCGTGGACGACGATCGGCCCGATGCGCCCCACAATTCCCCGGCGGGCGTAGAGTTTTTCTCCTTCTTGAAAAACCCGATAGCGGCGTTTTTCTAAAAACGCTTTGAAGCTGTCGAGGGGAACGTCTTTTAGTTCGGCACTCAACGCCAGATTTTTAAACTGTTTCGGCTGGTCGTAATAGTTCCAGCGGCGGGCGGCTTTCAGGGTGGGCAACTGGCGGGTAAAGGTGCAGGCGGTGAGACTCGATCCGAATAAAATGAGGATTGACAAAAACCACCAAGTGCGGTAAACATGATCCAATCCCAAAAATCGGATCACTTTCCAGGTCAAAAAGCCGAATAGCGCCGGATCTTCCGGGTAGTTCGCCTGGTAAAATGCGACGGACTGGCCCTGTTCGAGCACCGTCCCGGAGATACTGAAAAGGGCGATCGCCAACAGCAAAATAATTGCCAGCCGCAGATCAGCCAGAACCGGAAGCAATTCCTTTCTCAAAAAGCGTTGGGGAACCGTCCCCCAATCGGAAAGTTTGGATAAAAATACGTCCTTTGCAGTCATAGGGAAATTAGACTCGGTTTCTTATGTTAAATTTTTCGTTTGAGAGGCAAGAGTCAGGAGGCAAGAGGCAAAAGTCAAAGGTGGGCGGGTGTGATGAAACATGGCAGACTTCCGGGCTATAAAAACTCGGCTAGGCGATGGGAGACAGTCGAAACAACAGGGAAAAGACTCCGAACCCCACCAGCAAAGCGCCGCTCACCGGAGTAATCCAACCGGACCACTGTCGCAGCGCCAGCAACCTTTTAATCGTAGCGGTAAACGTGCCGGCGATCACCAGGGGGGCGACGTAACCCACGGCGTAGGATAGCAGCAACATCCCCCCCAGGAGAATGTCCCCGGTGGTGGAAACCCAAGCCAAAAGCGTCGCCAAAACGGGGGTGCTGCACGGGGATGCCACCAAACCGAACGTCAGTCCCAGCAGGTACGATCGCACCCCGTCCGGCAGGGTTTTCGGAATCCAACCCATCGTATCAAAGGCCGGCAGTTGCAGGGGCAGAGCTTCCAAAAGATTTAACCCCATCAAAATGGCGACGATACTGACGACAATCGGCAATCCCACCCCAATTTGGCCGTAAACTTTTCCCACCAGCGTCGCGAAAATCCCCAACCCCGCCAGCGTCGTCGCCAACCCCAACGCGAACCAGGTGGACTGGGTGGCGGCTTGCAGGCGCGTTGGGTTCTCGTACCCCCCGATATAGCCGACGGTAATCGGCAGCATAGAGAGCATACAGGGGGTGAGGCTGGTGAGCAACCCGGCGGCGAACAGTGTCAAAATGCTGGCCCATCCCAGGTGCGTCAGTTGGTCCCGGACGAGGGAATTGGCAAATTGGGCGACTTCGTACAGTTGGGTTTGCAGGGTTTCGATCATCGGATTCGGTGCAATTCTTTTGGCTCCATTAAGGATTGTAACGTTTTCTCAGACTCTTAAAGATGGGGTTGGGGTGTGGGGTGTGGGGTATAGCCCTTCGACTCCGCTCAGGGCGACGGGTGTGGGGAAAGTGAAAAATGAAAAATGAAAAATGAAATTTTCTTGATTTCTTCCTCCGCCCCCCGACTCCCGACTCCCGATTCCCGACTCCCCGGCGCAGCCATCAATCCGAAATCCGCCCGTCCGGCATCACGGTGCCCCGAAAAATCACCCCTCTCAGGTTCGCTTTCGCCAAATTCGCCCCCTCCAGATTGGCGTGGCTGAGGTTGGTGGGTTTCTGAATTTCCCGGAAATAGAAGCTGTGTAAGTCGGCCCGACTCAAGTTGCTTTCGGCGAGGTTTGCATATTCCAAATCCGCACTTTGCAAGCTGGCTTGTCGCAAATTCGCCCCCGTCAAATCCGCCCCCCAGAGTCTCGCCTCCAGGAAATTGGCATTTCTGAGGTCGGCTTGTTTCAAACTCGCCAGGGTCAAATTTGCCTTTAATAATTGCGCGTCCCTCAAATCGGCATTGTCCAAAATCGCCCGGTTCAGGTCGGCTTCAAATAGGTTGGCGCCGCGCAAATTCGCCCCTTGCAGGTCGGTTCCAGCCAAATTTGCCCGTTTTAAAATTGTATTTTGCAAGTCGGCGCCGCGCAAGTTCGCCCCCCCCAGATTCGCCCCGGTGAGATCTAATCCCCGCAAATCGGCTTTCCGGAGGTCGCACACCTGCCACAAAAACGAGGGACAGGCGTTTTTCTTCAGCAGACGATCGCGATCGGATAAACTGACAGCATCGGCCGGGGCCACCCATCCCCAGGTCAGCCCCAAAATGATTAGAATTGCGATCGCCAAGCGTGCCGTCAGGCCTGTCGCCCATTGTCTCAGTCTCATCATCCCCAATTCCAACGCCCAACTGTTTAGTATACTGCCAACCGTCCTGGTGTCAGGTGGGAATTTTTCAATGCGGGTGGGGTGAAGCTTTATTCGGAAAAATGGGACTTCCACCGACATTCGGTCAATTTAAAGTTATCGAATTGAGCGACAAAAGATGAATTCGAGGGGCTACAGGCATACAAACCGTAGCGAATTGACAAACTTGGGGGATGGGGTGGATCGGCTTTTCCCATTTTCGGCGACGTTTCTCCCAAATAATGAAGGTGAAAAATTCGCATTTGTTTGAAGGTGATTCCGTCGATCGCGGACTCGATCAAAAAATCCGGCCCCCGGCGGCTGAGACGATACCAGATCAGTTTCGGGGTGGGAATATCGGTCGTCGCCCAGTCGGAATAGCCAAAATTTGTGACGACACTTCCCAAACGGGAAATCTCGTTATTTTCATATTCGATGGACGCTTTGAACCAATTTTCGCGATCGCCGTAAATGATGACACCGCACTGATCGAACCGGGTTTGATAGTCAAAGGAAACTCGGACGGTAAAGGTAAAGTTGCGATCGCACTCCAGCAACAAAGCCGGCGCATTCTCATTTCTGAAACCGTAATAACTGCGCTGCCAAAAATCGGTTTTCGCTTCGGTTTCGATGCGGACAAAATCGGATCGAATGTCATAATTTTTGGGAGGGTAGATCCAGTTTGCCGCCGTAAAATTGGGGGTCATTTTTCCAATCCATTTAACTGGGAATTTTGGGGCGATCGCCGTTTTGAAATTTACCCCAGGCGGTTTGAACCTCCTGGGGGGCGGGAAAATTGCGATCGTACACAATAATAACATTCGTCAAATTCCGTCCCGGAGAAACAAGCACCTGATTCTGATAGGCGAGGGCTTCCGACGCGCCACCATCCAGATTCATCGCCTCGTAACACCCCAACGCCTTCATCACTTCCGCCTCTTTCTGCAATGATAAACTCGCCAAAAACGACACCAAAAATAACTGATTGCCATCCTCGGTAAATCCGATCGCCGTCCGATACCCCACATCCAAAACGTGGGGATCTTTGAACCCTTCCGTTTTGGGCGCCAGCCAAATTTTACCCCCTTTCACCAACCGGGGGCCGCAGGTAATCGAAAACCAATGTTGGTCCCATTCCGGTTTTCCCTGTGCCCTGGCGGTGATCATTTCCGGGCGATTACCCTCCCGCAAACCCAGCGTCGTCCCGAAGTTTTCCCAACGGCTGTATTTGAGAAACTGCCCCGCCGCCACCATATTTCCCATCACCCGCTTTTCGTCATCTTTGCTAAAAAATGTGCCGTTCGCCACCACCGCCGCCGGGTGGCGTTTCACCATATTTTCAAAGGGTTCGTCACCTTGAGAGGATTTATTGCTGTTGGCTTGTTTGGCGTTATTCGCCAATCCGATTGTCAGCAAGGTTTGGGAGTCCCGCAAATCGATCGCCGTCTGATAAAAGGGCACCCCCAACAGTTGCTTTTGGGTGACAATAACCGGATTTCCTGAAACGGATTCCGGCATCGGTTGGGGTGTCGCCTTCGGAATCGGGGCGGCGGGTAAAGGTTTCGCTTCCGGTATCGGGGCGTTGGGCAAAGGTTTGATCGTCGGCTGGGGAACCGGGGCATCGGCGGATTGCAGCCGTGCGGACAGCCAGGGGAAGTATTCTTGCAAGTAAGGATCGATAAAAGCGATCGCGCGGGTGCGGTTTTCAGGGATGGAAAAAACGGCTTTCAAAATTCGGAATAAGCCGATTCCCACCAATACCAGAAATGTCCGCCGCACCATTTTGCGACAACCGCCGGATTTTGCTGACTGAGACATGGGGTTACTATCACTCTTTCTCTAGTGTAGGCTGAGTTGAGGCTTCTCGCCCTCACCCCCAACCCCTCTCCCAACTTGGGGAGAGGGGAGTTCAACAATATCTACTCTCATTCAAGCCAACTTACACATCTCCCAGCTTATCCAATTGTCAAAGCTAAATCTTCCCCAGATAGGGCAAAAATTGCCCCCCGAACCGCATCGGGTTGGGTATTTTCAACCACCCCCAAAATACCGCCGCCGGGGAGTTGAATTTGAGTGCCGGTGCCCGCCACATTCAAAACTAAAGTCGCCGGATCGATCGCCTCCACCACCGCGATGCGATCGCCCTCGGCGGGATTAAAATCGAGGATGCGATCGGCGAGCTCGGCAGTCGTTTCCGCACCGCCCAAAATGAACGTATCCGCCCCTTCGCCGCCCGTCAGGGTATCGGTTCCCCCATCTCCGATCAGATAATCATCTCCGGCATCTCCGGACAAATTATCGTTGTCCTGTCCCCCGCGAATAAAGTCATTGCCGACACCGCCAAAAACAACATCATTGCCCCGATTTCCGTTGATGATATCGTTGCCTTCATTGCCATTTAAAAGGTCGTCATCCCGGCCGCCGAACAGGTAATCATCTCCGCCGACACCGGAAATTGTATCGTTGCCCTGGTTGCCGTTAATGGCATCGCTGACGGGCGATCCTGTAATCAAATCATTGCCCGCCCCCGCCAGGATGCCCCGGGGATTTTGCAGGCTGATGTCCTGGGGGATTTCAATGACATTATCCGCATCAATCTCTTGGGGAAAGGCAAAAGAAAGGGGCAAACTTGTCACGTTGATCCGATTGATAAACCGGTTTAAAAGGGCCGGATCTGCGATCAAACTCGAAACCCGGGTGGGTAGGATGCCGTCGATCACTTCGGCATCTTGGATGCGATCGCCCTGTTGAATTTGATCGACCACATCGAACCCCTGAACCAATCCCCCAAACACGGCATAATTGCCATCTAAATTGGGATTATTGACCAGATTGATATAAAATTGAGAGGAGGCGGAATCGGGAGCGTCCGATCGCGCCATCGCGATCGTTCCTTGAACATTTGGTAGCGCGGGAGGGAGAGTCATTCCAGCCTGTTGAAAGGTTTGGCTATAAATCGGTTCCGTCGCCCCTTCCGGTTTAATTTCCAAGGGAATATTGCGGACTTCTCCGGTATCCGGATCGACAAAGCCCCCACCTCCGAGTAAATCTTCAGGAAACGTCGGATCTAAACTGTTGGGATCGCCGGCTTGGACGACGAAGGGATTCGGTTCACGGACGACTCGGTGAAAGGAAATGCCGTCGTAAAAATCTCGATCCACCAATTCGACAAAATTTCCAGCCGTGAGGGGGGCGTTATCACCGTCAACTTGAATCACAATGGGGGCACCGTTGACCACCATTGCCACGAGTGCCTGACCGTTTAATGCCTGAACGTCTGCCATATTTAAAACACAATTTTTCCGTACACGATGTTAACCCGTTTCCGAACCATTTTTCACCGGCGATCGCTATCCCTGAGAGCAAATCCGCCTCCGATGTTCCCCCCGCCCCAACCGAATCGAATTTTTATGTAAAGATATGTAAAGAAAGTTCTCATTTGAGTCGATATCATGTCCCGTCGAACCTGTATCGGTCTTCTGTTGGCGATCGCGATCGCCCTGTTTAACCTGAATCTGGCCGCCCCCGCCCATGCCTTGGGGGGCTCCCTCCCGCCGCTAGACGAACCCGCCCCGGAATTCACCCTCCCCACCAACACCGGCGACGGTGAAATTTCCCTCTCGGACTACCGGGGACAGTGGGTGGTGGTCTACTTTTACCCCAAAGATTTCACCTCGGGATGCACCCTGGAAGCCCGCCGCTTCCAACAAGATTTGCCCCAATACTTCGCCCGAAACGCCCAAATTCTCGGCATCAGCGCCGATGACGTGGACTCCCACGCGGAATTTTGCGACTCGGAGGGGTTGAAGTTTCCTCTGCTGGCGGATGTGGATGGCAGGGTCAGCAAGGCTTACGGGTCCTGGCTGAATTTCTTCTCCATGCGGCATTCGTTTATCGTCGATCCCGAGGGCATTCTCCGGGAACGGTTTGTCGGCGTCATTCCCGCCGTTCACAGCCAGGAAGTGCTGGCCCGCTTGGACGAGTTGCAGGGAACCGCCTCTTAATAGCTTTCAGCTTTCAGCCGATCGGGATTTGGGAATATCCTCATCTTCAATCCCGATCACACAATGCCCAGGTATCGGTAATTGTAGGGGCCCCTGGCTTGCGCCCTAATTTGAGATTTCATTGATTCCCGACTCCCAATTTTCTGGCGACGGGGGTATCAAGTATTAATGAATACATTGATAGGGTTTCAACCTATAAAAGTCAATCTATGCATTTAAATTTTAGATAGATTTTTATATACCTTTTGGGGTGCGATCGCGTCCCGAGCTAATTTTCAATGACTCCGACTTTTTTTGATATGATTCCGATTCCCGATTCCCGATTAAAAAGAAACGGGCTAACCCGCATATGGTTAACCCGCTAGCTTGGGAACGCTCAGAGATCCTACTTTTGGACGACCAGCTTGACGTTGGCGCCTTGCAGACCGCGCTGCTTCACATCAGACAGAGTCTTGTTGACGGCGTACTTCTGGTTGATGGAGTTGATCAGCTCGGTTTGGTTGTGCTTTTTAGCAACACCCCAGAGATCGGCGATCAGGTCGTAGGTTCCATCGCTGTTCCGAGACCAACCCAGATCATACTCGCCCTCGAGGGTAGCAACCAAGTCGGCGCGGACGCGCTGGCCGTTGTAGCCGCGGACATCAGCGTTGGACTTCACAGAGATACCCAGATCGCGCAAGGAAGCCTTCAGGATTTCGGCATCGGTGATCTTGGTACGCAGTGTGCTAAAGTGAGACATTTAGGTATCCTCCTAGTGGAACTGAAAACGAAACAACAACGGTTTTGGGTTTGAACTGGAATCGCTTTGCTGAAGCAGCGTTGGCATCGATCGCAAAGACGATTGGGGTAGAAACTGCTAGTCACTTACCAGTGCTAGCCTTTGCTCCTGTTTGGACCAGGAGAAAGCCTGTTAGAACTCCATGCGCTGATATTCAGCGACGGAGGACGCAGCCGGTCGCGCCCGCTGTCGGGCCCAGTCACGTAGCGCTGTGACCTGTTCGTTCATCGTCTTCGACAGCGGTAGGGTCGCCTTGATGGCGGCGATGATGTCGAGCTGCGTAAACTCGCGGTCTTGAGCGAAGGCCTCGTACATGGCGGCGACCAAGGCCTGCTCAATTTCTGCTCCGGAGAAGCCGTCGGATACGGTAGAGAGTTGATCGAGATCGAAGCGATCAATATCCGAACGACGCTTGGAGAGATGAATTCTGAAAATATCTTCCCGTTCTTCTTTGGTGGGCAAGTCCACGAAGAAGATTTCGTCAAATCGTCCTTTTCGGAGGAACTCGCCGGGGAGACGCTCCACTCGGTTGGCGGTTGCCATCACGAACACGGGGGACTGTTTCTCTTGCATCCAGGTGAGGAACGAACCGAAGATCCGGCTTGAGGTGCCACCGTCGGAGTCCGCCGACCCGGTTCCCCCTGCGAAGGATTTGTCGAGTTCGTCGATGAATAGAATCGCCGGAGAGATGGACTCTGCCGTTTTCAGGGCGTTGCGGAGGTTGGCTTCCGATCGCCCTACCATCGAACCGTCGTACACCCGGCCCATATCCAGCCGCAGCAGGGGTAAACCCCACAGACGGGACGTGGTTTTGGCGATCAGGGACTTTCCGCAACCCGGAATCCCTAGGATCAGCATCCCTTTGGGTTGGGGCAGGCCGTACTCCCGGGCCCGCTCGGTGAAGGCGTCAGACCGCTGTTGCAGCCAGCGCTTCAACTCTTCCAAACCGCCCACCGCATCGATGGTTTCATCCACGTCGATGAATTCGAGAATGCCGTTGCGCCGAATCAGTTGCTTTTTCTCGGACAGAACGATGTCAACTTCTTTGTCCGTCAGCCGGTTCGCCGTCACGTAGGCTTTGCGGTACACCTTCTCGGCTTCGTCCCGCGTCAAACCCAGGGCGGCTTTGAGCAACTTTTCCCGAGTTTCGGTGGTGATCCGACGGGAACGGGCCTGATCGAGTTGGGACGAGAGCACTTGGTTGAGCTCTGTCATGTTCGGCAGGGGGAAGTCCAGAACCACGACTTCCTTCTCCAACTCGATGGGCACTTCCTGCACGGGGGACATCAGGACGATGGTCTTGTTCGTGCCTTTGAAACTGGCGATCGCATCCCGCAAACACCGGGTCACCTCTGGAGAATCTTTAAAGGGATGCAAATCTTTAAAGATGTAGATACTGCCACTAGCATTTGGCTCCCTGTGCCGAATCACCCATTCGATCGCAGCTTGCGGCGATACTGTATTAGACTGTACTGTATTTCGCGCTTGATCCCGACTATATTGGGTCAGTCCGCGAGTGACAGTCCAAACGTATACTTCCCGCTGACGCTTCGAGTTCTGTACGATGGTCGCGATCGCCTGCTCAGACCGCTCCTCCTCGAAAGTCACGAGGTAGATCAGAGGATATCGAGCTTCAATTAGGATACTAAGTTCTTCTTGCATGGTCCTCGATCCAAGAGACGGTACAACATTTACTAACAGTGAGAGTTCCCAATGTCCGATTCTGAGCACGACATCGCGCTATCATCGAAGCTAGGTTGTATTCCTCCTCAACAGGGGACGAGTTCTTCCTCTCCCGGTTGGGCGGTGCTCGAACCCACTTCTCGCACTGGCTGGACTGATAATTCTTCGTCAGGCAGCACGCTGGGCTGATTCTTGACGGAAACCAATTCCCCTTCTTCTATGACGACGGAGGTGGCGCATTCGGGACAGGCGTAAACTCGATGAGTTTGGCCGTGTAATGCTTCCAATTCGTCAACCACTTCGGGGTGGGTCAGATAAAAGACGAGTGCCTTTTCGGCCAGGGCTGACATGGGTTCCGATTCGACTGCCGCTTTAATTTTGAGTTTGCGGTGCAGTGAGGGTGGAAGATAAAGTGTTACCTTTTGCTTACTTTGCATAGGACAGTGAACTTGTGTACCCGGGTATGTATCACAAGATAGCGACTTCATTCTGAGATGTCAAGACGTTTTGCTGCTTTGATGGCAAAACTGTAATATTCCGTTACATTTGCGGCGTGGGAGAGGGGGTGGATAATCGCCGAAACCCTTGTAGAGTCGAGGGTTTGGGGGTATCCAGGGGGCAACCTTATAGGGTTGCCAGGATTCCGGGGAATCAAAAATCGGGGCGTCGTGCCTTGCGCCCCTACAATTTAATAATTAAGGAACTCGATGATAGCCGGTTTGAACTTGCGGGTTGCGATCGCCCGGGCCAAGCTTCCCCAGGGGGGCGGGATGAAATGGAAGACCCGATCGCCGATGCGGACGACGCCGAGGGGTTCGAGGTGGTCGCCCGGGAACTCGAAAAATGCGATGACTTCCCGCCACGGTGTCCGCGGCCCATGAGCCAAAAACCATAAAAAATTCCCCCCCGAGATGGGAAGGGATTTGAATGGTGGGGTGCGATCGCCCGATATGAATCGCTCTCCGCGCATCTGCGGAGATTTGCCGCTCGCCCCGGGCGATGAATCCGAGTGACAACCGTAATCCTACGGAATCCGTCCGGACAACCCTCGGAAACGAAGGGTATTTTGATGAATTTTCCGAGCCCGTAGATTCGGGTTCAATGCAAGGCGATTCGCAGTTTTCGAGCTTTCCGAGCGGCCGACTCCCGCCCGCTCAACGGTGGTTGGGGGATGCCGTGGACATTGTTGGCATCCCACGCATCTCGCCCGAGATTTTCCTGGGATTGGCTTTAGTTTTCCGACTCAGATCAGTATAGTCGTCCGATACAAACGGGGCTCAAAAGGGCGATCGCACCCTCCCCCGCCTGAACCTAGGGATACAGTTGAGGATACTCCTGTGGTTCGATAGAATTGCCGTCGCACTCGGATTTAGCCCGATATTCGATCGCGTTGAACTGCGTTCCGTCCCACTCGTACTTGACAAAGGTGCCGCAATCCCCAACCCCCCGATCTTTGGTGAAAACGCTCAAAATACCCTCCGCCGGCTGGTACTCCAATTCGCCGATAATCTCCCGAATTTGAGCCTCCACCAGTTCGCCCCTCGCACCCATTTCAAACCCAGAAAATTCCAGGGGTTCAACCGTTACCTCCCCGTCCGTCTCTTGATAGCGAAAGAAATTGTAACCCCCCTGATAAGCGGCCCGGTAGCAGAGCAATTGCACCAGTTCGGCTTCCGGCCCGAGGGGGTAGGCAAAGGAGCCCAACCGAAACGGCAAAGCGTTCACCCCCGGACAGATATCGAGTCCGTCGGGATTTTGATAAAAATACTCCAAAATTTCATCCGGAATCATGAACGGAACCGGGGGGAGTTCCGGAATGGTTTCCACCTCTTCCCCTTCCGAAGTCGGTTCCGCCGCGTCGGGTGAGGGGGGCGAGGAGGGCGGAGGCGCCGGGACGGGTTGGGCGAGGACCGTCCCCGCCGAAAACCCGATCGCCAGAAACAGCGACAATTTTGGCAGCACAGAAGCCATAATTTAGGGACAATCGAAACCAGCGATCGCCAGTGTATCAACATTTCTGAACGATCGGGCGCGATCGGTTAAGCTGACAATGCAGGTTGCAACGGGAGTGCATTCATGAAGGCGGTCATCATCAATCGGTACGGTTCCCCGGAAGTCCTGGAATACGCGGACGTGGCGATGCCGAAAATCGGCCCCGAACAATTATTGGTCAAAGTCCACGCCACCAGCGTCAACCCCGTCGATTGGAAAATCCGACAGGGAGACTTGCAACTGTTATCCGGATTTGGATTTCCGAAAATCCCGGGTTCCGATTTATCCGGGGTGGTGGTGGAAGTGGGGGCAGATGTCACCCAGTTTCAACCGGGAGACGAAGTTTACACCTTCCTGAATCCTTTGTCGGGGGGTGCCTACGCCGAATATGCCGCCGTCCCCGCCTCGACGACGGCCCACAAACCCGGTACCATCACCCACGAGGAAGCCGCAGCCGTCCCCCTGGCGGGGTTGACAGCATTGCAAGCCTTGCTGGATCTGGGCCAGATGCGATCGGGACAGCGGGTGTTAATTAACGGGGCGTCCGGCGGCGTCGGGTCCTTTGCGGTACAAATTGCCCGGGCGATGGAAACGGAGGTGACGGGGGTTTGCAGCACCGCCAATTTGGATGTCGTGCGAAGTTGGGGCGCCGATGTTGTCCTCGACTATACCCAAGTGGACTTCACCCAGCAGGGTACCCAATACGACATTATTTTCGACGCGGTGGGGAAACAGACGTTTTACAACTGCGAGAAAGTGTTGCAACCGGACGGAATCTATGTTTCCACCCTGCCGAGTTTGGATAATGTCGGCGCCTCGGTGCAGAGCCTATTTTTGCCCGGGAAAAAAGCGAAACTGATTTTGGCGCAACCCGGACGGCGGGATTTGGAGGCGATGCGGGATTGGATTGAGGCCGGGAAGGTGCGATCGCACGTCCACCGAAGTTACAGCTTATCCGATGTCGCCCGAGCCCACGGCGAGAGCGAAACGGGACACGTGGTCGGCAAAATCGTCATGACTCCCGGCCCCGGCGTGGCGCCGACCCCGACGGACATTCCGATTTCCTAGACCAACGATGGCCGTCGCTCCCATCCGGGAGCGCACGGAACCATCGCATCCGGGAGCGGGTCGAGAGTAAGGTAAATTAACATGAAAGTCATTTCAATCGAATAGGGGAAAATTCACTTGTGGTAGCCAACCAGCCGACATCCGCCAGCGATCCCGCCACCCTGGAAACTGCCCTGGCGCGGAAGGTCAAGCGGCTCACCTCCGCCAGCGGACAGCTCACCGTGCCCTGCATTCCGTCGCTGCTCGACCATTACATGGAGCAGTTCGATCGCCTCTTGAAAGCCCTGGGCCAGAACTTCACCCCGGAGGAAATGCAGTCGCTGCGCCAACTGGTGCAACGGAAACTCAAGGAAGGCTACGACACCTCCCCCCACTCCCGCCTCCTATTCAAATATGAGCCGCCCGACCCCACCCAGGGCCTCACCAACGGCCTGAAATTGACCGTCGTCAACGAAGTGTTGTCGATGGAAAAGAAGTATCAGCGCTGGCTCAAAAGTCGCAAGGGTCCGCTGTTCGGCTCCCACCCGGACGCCAAACTCATGGACGTGGTGAAATTTTTCGACAACCCCAAAACTGCCCCCATTTTAGATGTCGGGGCGGGGGTGGGCCGCAATACCCTGGCTCTGGCACGGCGGGGACATCCGGTGGACGCGGTGGAATTGACGCCGGAATTTGCCCAGATTATCGCCAGAGAAGCCAAAGCCGAACAACTCCCCGTCCGGGTGATTCAGAGCAACATTCTCAACCCCGCCCTGCAATTGCCGCACAATTCCTATCAATTGGCGGTGGTGGCCGAGGTGATTTCCCATTTTCGCAATAATGAAGACGTGCGATCGCTCCTGTTGCGGATGTGCGAGATCGTCAGACCGGGGGGATTGTTGCTGTTGAGCACGTTTTTGGCCGCTCCCGGATACGAGCCGGACCGGCGGGTGCGGGAACTGGCTCAGGTGCAGTGGTCCTATTTGATGACGCGATCAGAGTTCAATTCCGTGATGGCCGGTTTACCATTACAGATATTGTCCGATGAGTCGGTGTACGAATATGAACGCACCCACCTGCCCCCGGAGGCGTGGCCGCCGACGGGGTGGTTTGAACATTGGAGCCAAGGCCGAGATGTATTTCCCATACCCAAACCGCCCATTTCATTGCGTTGGATACTTTGTCGGAACAATTGATCATTGATCATTGACAATTGACAATTGATGACTTTTATCGATTCTCGATTTTCCGATTTTATGTTGACCGGATTTAACGAATATTTAATTAATTCCCATGCAGAAGCGACGGATTACACAAGTTTCTCTTTATGTCATAGCCGGGGCTGCGGCACTGGTTTTTGGCGTTTATTTCCCCATGATGCAGTGGCAAAAAATCTGGTCGTCCCGGACTGGAGACGCGCCGGAGCTTTCCCATTCTTCCGAGGTGGTGATGAGTTTGGCGTTGCTCTCGCCGGAGGAGCGCCGGGTGGAGTTGGAGGAAATGATCGCCACCTCTCCGGCATCTGAGAGCCAAAATCGCGCCCGGTTTTTGCTGGCGGCGGATTGGTTGGAGAGTCAACAGCCGGAGGCGGCTTTGGAACAGTTGGAAGGATTGGAGGGGGACTATCGGCTGTTGGGGGGGTACGTCCTCAAAATGCGGGCGCAAGCCTACGAACAACTCGGAGAGACGGCAAAAGCTCAACAAACTTGGCAGGAATTGATCGATCGCTACCCGGAAGATCCGGTGATGGTGGAGGGGTTGTATGTTTTGGGTGAAAATAACCCGGAATATTGGGATCGGGCGATCGCGGAATTTCCGGCCCACCCCCGCAGCGTGGAGATCGCCGAAACTCGGCTGCGGGAAAATCCCAATCAATTCCCGTTGCTTTTATTGATCGCCAAACACGGAATTTATTTGCCCGATTACGGCACCTATTTGGAGCGGTTGCGGCGGGGTTACGAAGCGCAACTCACCCCGGAAGATTGGGAGGCGATCGGGTTCGGTTACTGGGAAAAAATGGATTACGGTAAGGGTGCGATCGCCTATTCAAAGGCCCCCGCTACGCCCCGAAACCGCTACCGCCACGCCCGGGGACTGTGGTTGGGCGGGAAAATTCCCGAATCCCGGAAAGCCTACGAACAGTTGATCGCCGCCTTCCCCGATCAAACCGACCCCGGGGGCGAGGATGCCGGGTTCGGCCTGATCCGTTTGGCCCGCCTGGTGGAACCGCAGGAAGCCCTCCCGCTGCTGAATCGGGCGATCGAGAATTTCCCCGAACACGCCCCGGAAGCGCTCTTGGACCAGGCGGACGTGCTCGAAAAATTGCGTTCCCCCGATTCCGCCTCCAAAACCCGCCAGTTGTTGTTGAGCGAATACAGTGATTCGGAGGCGGCGGCCAAATTGCGCTGGAGTCTCGCCCAACAGGGCGCGGAAGCCGGAAAGCTGGATATCGCCTCCGAGTGGGCACGGCAGTTGGTGACGAAGAACCCCGACAGCGAGTTGGCGCCGGAGGCGACGTTCTGGATTGGGAAGTGGGCCCAACAGATGGGGAAACCCAAGGATACCACCAAAGCCTACGAATATTTGTTGGCGCGATATCCCGAATCCTACTACGCCTGGCGGGCGGCGGTGCTGCTGGGGTGGCCGGTGGGGGATTTTACCACGGTGCGGCCCCTGTCTCCCCACGTCGAACACGCGGAACAGCGCCCGACTCCCCCGGCGGGTTCGGAGACGCTACAGGAATTGTACCGCCTGGGGCGCGATCGCGACGCCTGGAGCCTGTGGCAGGTGGAATTCGGCGACAGAATGCAACCGTCCGTCGCCCAACAATATACCGACGGTTTGATGCGAATTGCGGTGGGGGACAATCTGGACGGCATTTGGATGATTTCCAGCCTCAGCCGGCGGGAAAACCCGGAAGAACGCCAAGAATATCTCGCCCTGAAGCAAAAACCCGGTTACTGGCAATCTCTCTATCCGTTCCCCTACTTGGAAACTATCGTCAGTTGGTCCAACAAACGCGACCTGAATCCGGTATTGGTGACGGCTTTAATTCGGCAAGAATCGCGATTCATGCCCTCGATTAAATCCGTTGTCGGGGCGACGGGGTTGATGCAGGTGATGCCCGAAACGGGGGCAGAGGCGGCGAGAAACATCCAATTGACCAACTATTCCCTCGAAAACGTCGATGATAACGTCAATTTAGGAACTTACTACCTCGATTTCACCCACCGAGAATACAACAATAATTCCCTGTTGGCGGTGGCGAGTTACAACGCCGGACCCGGTGCGATCGCCGATTGGTTGCGGCGGTTCGGCTTCGACGACCCGGATAAATTTGTCACCCAAATTCCCTATCCGGAAACTCAGGGTTATGTAAAATCGGTGTTTGAAAATTATTGGAATTATCTGCGAATTTACAATCCCGATATCGCCGAAAAACTGGCGGAACACGCCCGCTCTTACAAGCAAAAGTTTTAATTGAAGGTGGGAGATGGGCAAGCGCAGAGGCTTGCCTCTACCGATGATTTATTCATTGGGTTGAAAATTGGTGGGAGCCACCTTATAGGGTGGCTCCCCTACCTAGCATGGGCA
>NZ_JAYFER010000398.1:0-2799 GCF_055795065.1 Lyngbya sp. CCY1209 | reverse complement strand
AGGCTTGCGCCCTCGGGAATTGATTCCCAAGCGGTTTGGATATCTAACCCGTTTTGTTCCGAGCATTCAACCGGATTGGATATGAAGAGTTGGGGAGAGGGGGGTGCGATCGCTTTTTTTGACAGGCAAGATGCCTGGGCTACTCGTGTGGTAAAATCAATTCGATAGATGATTTGAGCTGTTGGGTTCCGAGTATTCAACTGGATTGGATATGAAGAGTTGGGGAAGGGGGTGCGATCGCTTTTTTTTGACAGGCAAGATGCCTGGGCTACTCGTGTGGTAAAATCAATTCGATGGTGCGTTCCTATTTCATCTCCTGGCTGGTGGGATAATGGATGGGGGGAACGCACCCTACAAAACTACTCCCTCAAATCATGACTTGGGCTATCTCTTCTACTGATACCTTTTTTAGCGAACTGCTGAACCTTCCCAAAGCGGTGCAAAAAAAGGTGCAGAAAAATATCAGAGTCCTGGAAACCGACCCCATTTCCGCCCGGGGAGATGCTAAAAAATTGAAGGGCTATACTAACAATGTCTATCGGGTTCGCATCGGCGACTATCGCCTGTTTTACTGCTTCGGTGGCGGGTGGGTTAAACTGTTGAGTGTCCGCAAACGGGACGATCGCACCTACGAAGTCGAACTCACGGAAACCGACGCCCCCGCACCTCCGCCGGATGCCGAAATTCTCCAACCGCAACCGGAGGAAATCGCGCCGCCACCGCCGCCTCCGGAACCCGCGAAAATCGAGGCATCCGAGCCCGACACCATCACCACTTCCCTGCCCTTCAAACTCACCAAAACCCACCTAAAACGGTGGCAAATTCCCCCGGAATACTGGCCGGAAATCTGCGCGGCCCCCAACTCGGAAGCCCTGCTGGAACTGCCTATCGCGGATCGTTATATCAGTCGAATAATTGACAACCTCTACCCCCGCCCCATCGAAGAAATTATCGGCGATCGCGAATACATTCTCAACCAACCCGAAGACCTCGATCGCTTCGTCAGCGGCACCCTAACCCGCTTTTTATTAAAGCTCGATCCCGAACAGGAAAAACTGAGAACTTTCGGAAAAAGCGGCCCCGTACTCGTCAAAGGGGGACCCGGTACCGGCAAATCCACCCTCGCCATTTACCGCGTCCAAACCCTCCTGGAAAAGGGTATCAAACCCATCTTATTTACCACCTACACCAAGGCCCTCGTCGCCTACTCCCAACAACTGCTGACCCAGCTTTTGGGCGGCGAACCCGAGGCTTGCGGCGTCACCGTTTCTACCGTCGATTCCCTCACCTATAAATATTATACCCAAACCTACGGAAAACCCAACATCGCCACGGATAAACAATCCCTATCCTGCCTGAAAACCGCCCTGGAAATTGCAGAAATTCCCGGAAAAAATCGCTTTGATCGCATCGGCCGTCGCCAAAATATCGAACGCCTGGGACTGCCCTATTTGCTGCAAGAATTTGAGGAAGCGATCGACGGCTGGGGCGTCGCCACCCAAGCCGAATATCTCGCCCTGGAACGGCGGGGGCGCGGCTTTCCCCTGTCCGCAAAACTGCGGGAGGCGATGTGGAGTATTTACGAAACCTGGGGGCGAGAAATGGCGAAAAATGGGTTAATAACCTGGCCCCAACTGCGGCGAAAAGCCCTGGAAAAAATCACCCAATTACCCGCCCCACCCTACGAAGCGATCGTTATCGATGAAGCCCAGGATTTATCCCCCGTCGCCCTGCGGTGTATTTTGGCTTTAGTCCCTTCTTTAAAAGCCCTCTACCTCACCGCCGACGCCTCCCAATCCCTCTACCAACGCGGCTTCAGTTGGAAAAAAATCCGCGCCGATTTGAACGTCGCCGGCCGCACCCTCATCCTGAAACAAAACTATCGCAACACCGCCCAAATCATCGCCGCCTGCACCGCCATTTTCTCCGGCACTGAGGCTGGAGACGCCGACTGCCTGCAACAAACTCCCTCCGCCTACGAAGGGGAAATTCCCACTCTCATTTTAACCGAAAACCTGAACCAAGAAACCGAAAAAATCCGCGCTTTTTTTATCGAATCAGCCAAACGCTACCGCCTCCCCATCCACGGTGGCGCGGTCCTCTGTCCGAGGTCGGAAATGGGCAGAAATCTCGCCCGGGAACTGACCCGCCAGGGCACGGACGCCCGGTTTGTTTCCGGCCACGAAATCGACCTGAATGCCAACTATATAAAAGTGATGACCCTGCATTCGGCTAAAGGCTTGGAATTCCCCTTTGTCGCCGTCGTGGGACTCAATAAAGATATTTTACCCTATTTCGGCGACGATTTACCCGAGGAAGAAAAGCCGGTCGTTTCCGACGAACAGCGACGCCTGTTTTATGTGGGCTGTTCGAGGGCGATGCGATCGCTGATTGTCAGTGGTTTGCGATCGGCACCCTCGCCGTTTTTGGAGGGGCTTTCTGTTCCTTATTGGAGGAGGTTGGGTTGAGGCACGAAACTCAACCAATGTAAATCTGGGGGGTGCGAAAATTAATAAAATTTAACCACAGAGGCACGGAGGACACAGAGGAGTTGTTGATGAGGATTTGGGGTGACAGTGCGATCGCTTTTTTTTCACAGGCAAGATGCCTGTGCTACTCGTGTGGTAAGATTGATCCCATGGTGCGTTCCTATTTCATCTCCCGGCTTGTGGGATAATAGATGGGTAGGAAAGGCACCGCCATCTAATCTGGTCGAACACCCGAACCGCTTGGGAATCAATTCCCAAGCTAATAGCCGAAATCATCTGAAGATGATTGGGGAAGTTATAATAACTGCGG
>NZ_JAYFER010000397.1:0-4966 GCF_055795065.1 Lyngbya sp. CCY1209 | reverse complement strand
GATTCTCCACTTCTCCTCTTGACCCTGAGAGTTCCGACCTCATTTGGTATCCTGTGATACCAAACTTAGGAACATACGGACAGTTATAAGGCTGGTCAGGGGTATGCCCCTTATATTCATCCGAGGGGATGAAAGCCTTACCGGGAAGTTATTTCAGGCATTTCAGCCTTATTTCATTCCCGAACGAATCGCACATATCAAACCACCCTAGCGCACGAACTGCGGCATCACTTCGGCGGCGGTAAACAGGCCGTGAATTCCCCGGCGGTGCAAGTTGATCCCGGCTTTCAAATAGCCGAAGGCCGGACCGCAGACATTCGCCGCCATGCTGGTTTCGTCGCCGAGGGTAAACGTGTGGGTGGAGATTTTCCCCTCGAAGGTGCGGCCGGTGACTCGGACGTTGGTACTCAGCGGCTTTTTGGGGTTGCGGGTATCGACGACGCCGCCCACCGTGACACGATCGCGATCGCAAATTCCCGCCAATTCCAACATGATATCGTCGGCGTGTTCCATCCCTTCCAACTTCAGCAGGCCGTCGGTTTCGTCCAACAGCGCCTCCACCTCCGCATCCGTCATCGCCCGGGCCCGTTCCACGTCGTAGCCGGGGAGGTGGGCGATATCTTCCCGGATGGTGGCCCGGTAAGCCTCCCAGTTGGCGATACCCACCCCGAAGGTGATTTTGACGCTATGAATTTCCGCGTAACTCTGGGCCGCCACCGCCGCCGCCGCCGTCAGCAGTCCCGGCGTGGCGCCGCAACCCGTCATGTAGGTGATCCCGGCATTATTGAGATCATCTTGCAATTCCAGAAGCTGTTCGACGGCGCTGGTGCGCTTCAGGGCGTCCACCAGGACCCCCCGCCATCCGGACTCGATAAACGCCTTCGCCACCGAAGCCATAAAGGTATTGGGCAAATTGGGGAGGGCCAAGAAGTAACCATCCACCCCCTGAGAACCCCGGCGGATCAGATCTTCGATACTTTGGGTGCTGTGGGTGCCGCCCGGTTCGAGATCCCCCAAAGAGCCGCGATCGCGATACACTTCGATACACCGGTCCGGATCGAGTCCCTCGGTTGAATAGACGTATCCTTTTTGATCGGCCGCCGCCACCCAGCGCATTTCCCGTTTGGGTGCCAACACCCGCGCGGCCGCTTGTCCCAGGCCGCCGAACCCCAGCACCCCCACGCGCATGGGATTCCGGGCCGAATGTGTGATTGGCTGATGATTACTCATGACAGACGCTTGAAATTGGACAATCTTCTATTATCTCTCAAGTTGGGGTGTCCGGTGCCACCTGTTGGCTGAAGCGGGCAACCGGAGACGGTTGCCCCCACATCCATCCCAAATCTGCCCGACTCTCGACTCCCGACTCCCGACTCCCTCTCCCCCATCTTGACGGTTCGGGGCATCTACGCGAAACTTAACATATAATGAACCTACTGCTTCAGCTATTGATAACTTTTGTAAAGTTATCATGGGTTTTTCATGAATTGGAAACCGTCGATCGCCCGATCGCTGGAGCGTAGCGTCAGAACCATCTGATCGATCTGGAGCCAACATCGAAGCTCGATCTCCGGTGTTGGTCTCATTTTATACCACCCGTGCAGTCAGTGTGAGCTATGGAAACCCTAGAGTTTATCATCTATCCCGACGGCCGAGTTCAGGAGAAAGTCACCGGCATTGTCGGTGCCTCCTGTGCCGAGGTCACAGCCGCGATCGAAGCGGAGTTGGGTGTGGTATTGACTCAGGAGAAAACCTCCGAATACTTCACCCAAGCCAATCACCAGTCTGACACGGCGACTGCCCAAGTGGGTTTTAGCAACTGGTAAAATCCCGCCTTGTTTGTCTGTTCACGCAATTCATTCAAAACTTACCAACTATGTCACACTTTAGCCAAATCAAGACGCAAATTCGCAATCTGTCGTCTTTAAAAGCCGCTTTAACCGATCTGGGCATCGACTGGAAGCCCGGACCGCGAGAAGTTCGGGGCTATCGGGGCCAAACCCACCCGGCCGAAGTTGTCATCGAACAAGAGAACGGCTACGATCTCGGGTTCACCTGGAACGGCCAGGAATACGAACTGGTGGCGGATTTACAGTTCTGGCAACAGGCTTGGCCGGTGGATTATTTCCTGAAAAAAGTCACCCAGCGCTATGCGTTCCACACCGTCGTGAGCGCCAGCACCCAGCAGGGTTTCCAAGTCTCCGAACAGCAAAATCGTCAAGATGGTTCGATCCGCCTAGTTGTCCAACGTTGGAGCGCCTAATGTCTGAATGGTCTGCATCATCAACTCATACCTCGCCGGAACGTTCGGGTTTGGAACCGGAACTCGGCGGGGTGTTGCGGGATGCACCTGAGCGTTCCGGCTTCGAGCCGGAGTTGGGGGGTACGCTGCGCCAAAAGGGGGTTTACGTCGATGAACCCACCTGCATCGGTTGCAAGCACTGTGCCCACGTCGCCCGAAACACATTCTATATCGAGCCCGACCACGGGCGATCGCGCGTGTTTCGGCAAGATGGCGATTCGGAAGATGCGATTCAGGAGGCGATCGACACCTGTCCCGTCGATTGCATCCACTGGGTTGACTATACCGAACTGAAACGGCTGGAAGAAGAACGTCAGGATCAGGTGGTCCCCCATGTCGGGTTTCCGGCGGAAGCCGCGATGGTACACCGGAAACCGCACAAACGCCGAAAGTAGGGAGAATTCATGGATTCTCTCGACAATTTAATCGCTTTTTTGCGATCGGGCAAAGGTGAGAATTTCTCGCTTTTGCCTTTTGTGTTGGGAGGCAATAGGCAATAGGTAATAGGCAATAGGCAATAGGTAAGAGGATTTAACTCTTCCGATAACCCGGATTATATCCCCCCCAGCCCCCCTTTGAAAGGGGGGAGAATCGTTTTTAAAGTCCCCCTTTCCAAGGGGGATTTAGGGGGATTTGACATTCTAAGGAGAAATCAACTTTCTCGCCCGTTCTGCCCTCGCTTCGGCGGAGTCCATCACCTCCGGCATTTTCTCGACGATTTCGCCGGGATAGTTTTCCAACAGGCGGGTGGAGAGAGACACCCGGTGGCGCCCTTCTTCCAGGTTGATAACCAGGGCTTTCACCGTCTGGCCGATTTCAAACAATTCCGGCAGGGAACCGACGTATTTTTGGCTGATTTCTTTGATGTGAATCAACCCCGTCACGCCGTCCAATTCCACGAACACGCCGAAGGGTTTGATACTGCCGACAGTCCCTTCCACCAGTTGGCCGATTTCCAGTTGGCTGAAGGAGACGGATTCGGAGGCGAGACGCTGGGAGAACACCAACTTTTCGCGATCGCGGTTCAACTCCAGTATACTCACCGTCAAAACTTCCCCCACCAACGCATCCAAATTGTCCCGTTGGACGAGGTGCGATCGCGGGATGAAGCCCCGCAAAGAATCCGCATCCACCGTCACGCCGCCGCGGTTGACCCCCGTCACTTGAACTTGCAGGGATTCTTCATTTTTGGCTTTCTCGGCCAACTCGTCCCAGGCCTGTTTCAGTTGCAGTTGACGCAGGGAAAGCAACACCTGACCCTCCGCATTTTGGTCGCGGATGATCAAAAATTCCCGTTCTTCCTGCAGTGGCAAAATTTCCGAAAGGTCGTCCACCGCCTTCAAAGATGCCTCGCGGATCGGCAAAAATCCCGGAGATTTCCCCCCTTCGATGTCAACATAAGCGCCGTTTGAGTCATGTTCAAATACCCGGCCGCGCACGATTTGCCCCTTTTGTAAATCGTAGTCGTGAGTTTCCAGGGCCTTGGCAAAATCATCGATTGAAAAAGATTGATTTTGAGTCGTCATAGGAAAAACCAAAAAAACAAAAATTCACGTTCTAACCTGCTCTCGCACTCTTCCTCGATCGCAGCCTTCTAGCTGATCCGGCCGATCTCACAAGTTCAAGATTTCTGAAGACGTCGTCCGTCGAAAAACGGTTTCCGAAGCCGAAGGAGAGCGATCGCCGGTCCCCCGTCGGGCGACCCCCCTTCGGGCCACAAGTCCGTCAGTTGTTTACAGTTCTTGAGCGAACAGTTCTTTGACGTGTTTCCAGGCATCCTCAGCAGCCTCTTTATTATAGCTATCCCGTTGGTCGCAGAAAAAACCGTGGGTGGCCGGATAGCGGAAAATCCGGTGGCGGACGCCGTGTTTTTGCAGTTCCGCTTCGATCTGATCCACCTCTTGATTGGGAATCAGGGGATCTTCAGTTCCGAAGAACCCGTAGAGCACCCCATCAATTTCCGGCGTGCGGGTGACGGTAGCCGGACCCCCGCCCGGAGTTCCGGTGACGATCCCCGCCCCGTAAAAAGAAGCCGTCGCCTTGATATCGTCCAGCGTCGCGGCCAGATAGGTGACGTGGCCACCGAAACAGAAACCGATGCTGCCGAAATGAGCATTTTTGACCGTCTCCCGACCTTTTAATAGATCGAGGGTGGCTTGGATGTCGCCCAGGAGTTCCGGGGCCTTGGTCTGTTCCTTGTACTTGCGGCCCAGTGCGATGTCTTCGTCCGAGTAGCCGATCTCGAACCCGGGAACCTGGCGCTGGTAGATAGCCGGGGCGATGGCAACATATCCCTCCTTCGCGATGCGATCGCACACATCCCGGATGTGGGCGTTCACCCCGAAAATTTCCTGGATCACAACGATGCCGGGATAGGGGCCGCCCTCGGCGGGTTCGGCCAGATAGGCGTCGATATTCAGATCGCCGTTGGGAACCGTAACATTAGCCGTGCGAATCTCTAAATCTGCCATAATTCCGTTTAGGGAAGCGTCTACTACCTGAGAATTTGGGTCGATCGCATTTCTCAGATTAGGGGTCGAGAGAGATGTTGCCATCTCCCCCTCCCATTCAGAACCGTGCATGAGATTTTCACCTCACACGGCTCCTAGTTCAGTCGTCTCGTTGTCATGAGTACGACTCTTGCTTTGACTACCATCAATGGCA
>NZ_JAYFER010000396.1:0-2419 GCF_055795065.1 Lyngbya sp. CCY1209 | reverse complement strand
GGTTTTTTGACCGCAAAACCTTCCCAATCATCTTCAGATGATTTGAGCTGTTAGCTTGGGAATTGATTCCCAAGCGGTTTGGATATCCAACCCGTTTTGTTCCGAGCATTCAACCGGATTTGATATGACAGCCAACTTCACGATCGCCCGTTCCAGTCCGCCTCCGCATCCGCGATCGCCCATTCCACCGTCTTTTGATTCAGCATCGCCGCCTGCAAGTTGTTGTAAATAATCTTCTGCAATTCCTTGATATCTTCCAAAGGCGGAATCAAAATCTCCGCATTTTCCATCTGTTCGGCGCTGATCATTCTGGCTTTATCCTGCGGCGGTGCGTCTTCGCTTACAGTTTGGAAAAACGGATTTTCTAAAGCCTCAGTTGTCGAAGGAATCACGTTCGCCTCTTTTGCGAACTGCAATTGGTTGTCAGAATTGGTGACAAATAAGGCGAAATTGAGGGCATCTTCCGGCTGGGAAGTCTGCTGGGGAATCACCAAATTCATCACCGCCACGGAGGTTTTACCCGTGTCGCCGTTGATGGCCGGTGCGGGGGCGGAAACCTTGGCGATATCGGGAGCATTTTCCGCGATCGCACGGAAGAATTGCGGCCCGGTTGTCAACAGGGCAATTTCCCCCGCCTGGTACAATTCGATCGCCCGCCGATGTCCCTGCGTCAACACTTCCCGGGGCAACAAATCCCGCTGATATAAATCCACCCAATATTCAAACGCCGCCAACCCTTCGGGAGTATTGAACGCCGCCTTTCCATTTTCATCGATCAACGTCACCCCCATCTGAACCAAAGACTGCAAAACCTGGGAAGAATCTTCCGGCACGAAGGACACGAACAGGGCATATTTTCCGGTTTCGTCTTTGATGGTTTGGGCGACTTCGGCGAGTTCCGAATAGGTTTTCGGGGGTGCGGCGACTCCCGCCTGTTTCAACAAATCCTGATTGTAAATCGTGATTTGAGTCGTGAGATACCAGGGAATTCCGAAGGTCGTCTCTTCGCAGGTGTCCCCATCGCAATTTTTCAAAACATTGGCTTTCCAAATATTCGGCAAATAGCGCGATCGCACCTCCTCCGACACGCGATCGCCCAAATTCAACCAGGCATCCCGCCCCGCCAGCAGCGCCGCGAAATCCGGGTTCAAATTCACCACGTCGGGGGCCGTATTCGCCGACACCGACGCCAAAATTTTGCTCTCCATCGCCGACCAGGGCACATCCACCCAGCGAATTTTAACCTCCGGATTTTCCGCCTCAAAATCGGCGATCAACCCGTTAAAATAATCGTTAAATTGCGGCTGAAGCTGCATCGTCCAAAACTCCACCTCCCGGCGATCGCCCAATTCGGCATCCGGGGCGGCACAGCTAACCGCCCAACTCAACAGCAGCCCGAACAGGGCAAAACAGACAAACTGCTTCCAGGTTTTCGATCGCTTCATGGAGGTTTCGGAAAAATGATGGGCGGACGTAACCAGCGAGACGCTGATGCGATTCAATCCGTTCCAGGTTATATCATTTTTGTGGGGATGGGTGAAGCACCGGGGAGGGCGCAACCATTCGCCCCTACAATTTAATAACCCCACACCTATCGGAGATTTTCCCGTGCTGCGCGTCTCTATTATCATCCCCACGCTGAATGAGGCGGGGTGTCTGCGTCGGACGCTGCGACACCTGCAACTGTTGCACCCCCCACCCTGGGAGGTGATCGTGGCGGACGGCAAAAGCGAAGATGAGACGGCGGCGATCGCGATCTCGATGGGGACGCGGGTGGTGGGGTGCGACAGCCCCGGACGTTCGCGGCAGATGAACCGGGGGGCGGAAGCGGCGACGGGAGACGTGCTGTGTTTCCTCCACGCCGACACCCTCATCCCCGACGATGCGATCGCCGTCATGTCCCACACCCTAGCGGATACCGAAATTGTCGGCGGCGGCTTCATCTCCCTGATGGCCGGCCCCCACGTCACCCGCTGGGGCATCTCCCTGCACAACTATCTCAAAACCTACTACGCCCCCCTCCTGTTCCGCCCCCACCTATTTTTTCGGGGGTTGCGGGTGTTGTTCGGCGATCAGGCGATCTTCTGTCGCCGCGACGCCTTCCAAGCCTGCGGCGGTTTCGACGATGCCCTCCCGATCATGGAAGACGCCGATCTATGCCGTCGGTTGGTGCGTCGGGGCCGAATCCGCCAGGTGAACCGCACCGTCCGAACCAGCGATCGCCGCGTGGCCCGCTGGGGTTCCGTGAAGGCGACGGCCATCTATCTCTACATCGGTTTGCTGTGGGGATTGGGGGTTTCGGCGGACGATTTGAAACGATTTTATCGAGATATCCGATAGTGTAGCGCTGCGCGCGGGTGTAGGGTGTAGGGTGTAGGGTGTAGGGAATAGAAACCGCATCCCCCCCAGCCCCCCTTTG
>NZ_JAYFER010000395.1:0-73470 GCF_055795065.1 Lyngbya sp. CCY1209 | reverse complement strand
TTCATCGAACGGGCGGGGGAGACGGGCGACGGCGAATAGCCGCCAATGCTCGGAAATCAATCGACATCAACAAACGTCGGTATCCCGACGTCGGTTTCGGGGGCGATGCCGCTCCGCTTCCCGAGGAACGGGGCGGGTGAAGATGTCCGGCGGCGTGGATGTTTCGGTCAACCGCCGCGCCCCCTGTAAAACGTTGCAGGGGATTTCGTTCTGCGGGAATCGCCGCACCGCGATCGCGTTTCACCGATCGCCGTCACCCCCTCGCCGAATCGTGAAAATTCCCCGCCACCGCAAGGTCGGGAGCTACGCCGTCCGGAGGCAGGAGGCGAGGGATGGGCGATAAGCGCGATCGCCCTTCACCTTTTGGAACATTTGTTCTGGAGGAACGGTCGAATTCCCATCGCCGCAGGGTTCAAAGCATTTCCCCCGGAACAATTCGGGCGGGTGGAGACGCCGATCGCGATCGGCAGTCGATTCAAACCGCCCTTTTTTTGACCGCACCGACGGCGACGGCGGCGCCGACGGCGAGAATGGCCGAAGCGGACAGGGGTTCGGGTACGGACGCGGGGGGAGTCTGAGGTTGGGGGTTGAAGTCTCTCACCATAAACACCCTGAATCCGCCGTAACCAAATGAGTCATCAGACCGATCGACAATCCATGTCTTCATGTAGCCGTAGTTGTTGACGCCGGAAGGCCAGATGCGAAACAAGTGCTGATTGCCGTCGATCTCATTATCGTTAAAATAGGCGGCAGAACCCGCTCCAGAATTCGGGAAGGTTGTATCGAACAGGTCAGAAAAGTGCCATGAAAAGCCTTTCCAAAAACCCGCCGACTCACTGCCGACGTTATCTGAATTCAGGCGGTAGTCGGAGCAGCCAAATGTACTTTTACCGGGAGTGCAGGCGGGAAAAATCTCCTCGATAATCGTGTTGACATCCTCGGCGTTCGCCCATCGAAAACCATACTGGCTATAGCGAGAGATGACGGTAACAGGAGGCCCGTAAGTGTGCCTCAAAGCCAGCCATTCGAGATTGTTGACATCATCGACCACGACATGGAATGTTTCACCGCCGAGTTCCGATGTCGTCCTCATTAAAGCGGCTTCGGCACTTCCGATAAAAACGGCTCCCGTCAGGACGGTTGCGACTAGGGGAATTATCGTTTTTTTAAACACAATCGCTTCCGAAATTTCTCGGGTGTTCGAGTCCCATAATAACAAACCGAATCAGCCGTGACAAGGGCAAACATCATTTATTTTTAATTTAACAATCCGGAAAAATTTGTAATAAAAAAATCCGCGACAAAGACCCTCTAAAACTCCGAGAAGAAATCGTCGATACCGTCCGCTCGGACTGCTTTTTGTTGCCTTTCCATCGTGCGTTAAAGGGGGAATCGACCGGAGTTTGAACCGCCCTCCCGACCCGGGTACCCAGAACGGAAGGCTCATTCCCCGGACTCCGCGCAGCACACCGATCGCCGTCACCCCCTCCCCATCTCCGACCCGATCCTCAATTCGCCGCAGTCCTCGGGGGCTGCTTTTTTGATGGCACATTTGTTCTAGGGGAATCGTCGAACGTCCGCCACCGCAGGGATCGAAGCGTCTCCCCTAGAACGGCATCGGGTGGGTAGGCGACGGATGCGATCGCGGCATTTCCCGCAGAACGGCATCGGGTGGGAGGCGGGGGCTACGCCGTCCGGGAAGATGGAGAGAGAGACGAGAGGAGCGAAGCCGATGACGACCCGAAGCGAGCTGATCCGCGACATCGAGGCGCAACTGAAGCGCATCCGCCGGGGCGATTCCGACCTGCCCGCGTTCGACCTGCCCGACTACCGCATCCCGCGGCCCTACCTGAAGTGGCGCCACCTCCGCGCCCTGACCGAAATCAATTTGCTCGGCCAGTTCATCCGCCAGCGGTACGACCGGCTCGAACCCCAGATGTTGCAGGCGAGCCTGTCCCTGTGGGCGCTGCAATCGGGTCCGGTCTACTGCGTGGATGCCGACCTGATCGAGGCGTTCTGCCAGACGAGCATCGCCGACAAGGGCGACCTGCTCTCGGACTTGCGGGCGCCCGTCCCCAGCCTGCTGCTGCTGTTCCCCGAGGGGTCAATCCCCACCCCCGACGGCGGCTGCGTGGATTTCGCGGCCGTCAACTTCTGGGACGCGGACCGGCCGGGGTTCTGCTCGGGGTCGAGGTGGGGCGTGTCCGCCGACTTGGACGACTGCGCGTCGATGTTCGCCAGCCACGCCGACTACCGATTGATGGTGACGTGGGCGGGGATGAACTCGAAAACCAGCGCCTTCGCCTCGTTCCGGGGCATCCGCCGGGACGGGAGCTACCGGCCGCCGGTGCAAATCGGGACGGACGCCGAGTTCACCTGGGCGATGCGGTTCCGGGAAATCGTCCTGCAATCGGTGATGGCGATCGCGTTCAAGCCCGAGCTGATATCCGAGGAACCCGCCGTTTCGACCGGCAGGGGCTTCGGCGGCGGGGGAGCGGACAAAGGCGAGGCGAAGCTGTCGCCCCGGTGGATCGGGCGCGGCTATCAGATCAAGCGGTCGGGCGACGTCCGTCCCGGCGAACGGGAGGGGGCGCGGGAGTGGCGCGTCGATTCCTTCTGGCGCAGGGGACACTGGCGGATGCAGCCGCACGGCGAGGGGCGGAAGCTGCGGAAGCCGATTTGGATCGAACCCACCCTCGTCCGCCCCGAATCCTGACGCCGATCGCGTCCGCCCGACACCTCGACCCCCCCATCCCCACCGATGCGATCGCACCCTGACATTTCCGGCATCCGCACGTCGGCGGGGATGTTTTGGACGGAAACGATAGTTCTATTTGAGGTTGCAACACTTCGTCCGGGAAGCGACGGCCGGGGGCGGCTCGGGCGGAACGGGGGCGGGGGGTCGTGTCGCGATCGCGACCGTTGACGAAAAAAACCTCCGTGGACGCACGGAAAAGGGGAAGCGGAAAAAACTCACAAATTCCGTGTAAATACGAATTACCAAACCGCGAGAAAAACGTAGGCTGGAGATAGGGTAAAACTTCTCGGATCGCCGCGAACGTCCGCAGGCGGGAGGGGTGGGAGAAAAAAACCCGACGCCACTTTACAGGGCGATTCCTTCGGGAATTGAAGCGGTGCATTCGGCCGCGTCGGCTGCAACTTTCCGGCGGTGGCGGATGTTTGGGGAGTGGAAGAGTAGACCAATTTTTTTTGAACTATCAGAGGCTTTGATTAATGGCAGTAGGCATTGAAGATTCCGGCCGTCGCTTTATCGAAACCGACCCGATCGGCAAAGCCGGAGAGCGGTGCGAACAGAAAGTTTGGGACGCTTTCAAGCAGGCATTCAGGAATCGAAACTGCATCGGATACTGGCGGTATCCCATTTTTTCCAAAACCGGCGAAACCCGCAAGGAGCCGGACGTGCTGATGGTCGATCGCGAACTGGGCATCGTCATCGCGGAAGTCAAATGTCTGACCATCGACCAAATTGTGGAAGTTAGCGGCCACCTGTGGAGTTACCGAAATTTCTATGAGGCTTCCGGCAGTCCCTACCAGCAAGCCGAAGATCAGCTCTACTCGCTGCTGGCTTACTGCGATCGCGAGTCGGAAATCCGCCGTCTGATTCGCGGTCGCGTGACGGTCGCCCTCCCGCTCGTCACCGAACAAGAATGGCAGGACAAAGGCTTCGACCGCCTGCCCAACTGTCCGCCGATCCTGTTCAAAGACCAAATGGGCGAAAAGACGCTGCTCAAAAAAATCGAGCAAACTTCCCCGGTTCAGGCCGGCAAAAACCTCGACGAGAGCCAGTGGGAACTGCTGTTGGCCGTCGTCGGCGGCACGACCGTCCTGCGGAAAGAGCAAACGCGGCCGAGCGTCACCAATAAAAAAGGAAAGACCCGCGCCGAGGTCATCAACTCCGTCCGGCAGCGGCTCTACGAATTGGACTTGCAGCAGAGCCACATCGGGTTGGAAATTCCCCCCGGGGCGCAGCGGATTCGCGGCATCGCCGGATCGGGCAAGACCGTCCTCCTGGCTCAGAAAGCCGCCAATATGCACCTGAAGCACCCCGACTGGGACATCGCCCTGGTGTTCTTCACCCGCTCCCTGTACGACCAAATCGAGGGGCTGGTCGATAAGTGGATGCGCCACTTCAGTTGCGGCGATATCGGCTACAAAAACAATCCCCACGCCAAACGCAAACTCCGCATCCTCCACGCCTGGGGCGCAAAAGACCGGCCGGGATTTTACCGGGTCATTTGCGAACATCACCACAAATCTCCTTTGAGGGTTAACGATACCGATTACAGGCAACCCAACGAAGGCTTGGCGGACATCTGCAAGCGATTGCAGGAAGACCTACAGGAAAACCGGCGGGACATCGAGCCGATGTTCGACGCGGTTCTCGTGGATGAGGGTCAGGATTTGGTGGTCGATCCCCCGGCTTTGCTGCACCAGGAACGGCAGGCGATCTACTGGCTGGCGTATCGATCGCTGCGGCCGATGGGAGAAGCGAATCCAAAAGACCCGAACCAGAAGCGGCTGATTTGGGCCTACGACGAAGCCCAGAGTTTGGACGCCAAAACGATCCCGTCCGCGCCCAACCTGTTCGGCAAGGATGCGGGCTTCGCCAGTTTCGTTCGCGGTTCGCACAAGGGCGGCATCAAAAAGTCGGAGGTGATGCACCGCTGCTACCGGACGCCCGGCCCGATCCTCGTCGCCGCCCACGCCATCGGCATGGGACTCCTGCGCCCCGGCGGGATGATCTCGGGCATCACCCGGAAAGAAGACTGGGAGGCGATCGGGTACGAAGTGGCGGGCGACTTTCGCAAAAAGGACGAAACCATCACCCTGCACCGGCCCCCCAAAAACTCGCCGAACCCGATTCCCGAACTGTGGAGCGAACCCGTGATGCAGGTGAAACTCTACAATTCCCGCCAAGAAGAACTGGCCGCACTCGCCGAGAATATCAAGTACAACCTCAAAACCGACGGACTCGAACCCAGCCGCCAAATTTTGGTCGTGGTTCTCGGGGAAAAATGGGACGCGATGGATTTGGAAACGGAAGTCGCCCAATTTTTGATGGAGCGGGACATCAAGATTTTTATCCCCAGCGGCACCCGCCTCAACCAATTGAAACCCAAATGGCCAGACAACGACCCCGATGCGTTCTGGTTCGAGGGGGGCGTGACGGTTTCCCGCATCGCCCGGGCCAAGGGCAACGAAGCGGATATGGTCTACGTCGTCGGGCTGGATAACGTCGCCAAAAAGGACGACAGCATCACCCTGCGAAATCAACTGTTCGTCGCCATGACCCGCGCTCGGGGGTGGGTGACGCTCAGTGGAACGGGCAGCTATCCGATGTACGACGAACTCATGCGGGTCAAGGAAAGTGGCTACACCTTCGAGTTCGTCAACAACCCCGATCGCAAAGCCGACCGCGACATGAGCGACGACGACCTGCTGCTGCCAGCCGGGGCCTGATTTGCGCGATCGCGCCTTTCACCTCCGACGGCGGGGGCGCGATCGCCGTGCGTTAACAAAATTTACACGACGGAGATCCAAACGATTATGTGGCCAGTAATTCTTGAATTTGTCGGAGTGTTTGCGGGTTCCGCCTACACCTTTAGCGACTCCCTCGATGCGGGGCGTTTTTGGACGGGGGTGGGAACCGGATTTTGGCTCCTTTTCATGTCTTCCCAATTGGCATCCGCACCCGTAGGAAATGTGGCGGTTTCAAATTTCGCAATTCAGGTTTTCGGGTGGGGATTTTCCGTAGAAGACGTTCATCTTTCTCTACCCTTTTTATTTTGTGGGGTCGGCATGATAGGAGCCACAATTTGGAGATCTAAGTAAACGACGGGTCAGTCCGCGCCGATGCCGCAACTGCGCGGTGGCGAATATTTTGCATTCAATCAAACGACTCTTTTGGAGCGAACCATCATGGACGAAATCATTCGGAAATTTGCGGGGGTCGGCCTTCCCGCCGTCGTCCTCCTGATCGCGATGGCGGCGACCGGCCTGACGGGGGCGGCGGCCATCACCGCGGCGCTGGCGATGCTCGGCCCGGGCGGGATGATCGGCGGCGTCGTGCTGCTGGGCATCATCGGACTCGCCTCCGACGCCCTGTCGAAGTACGGTTTGGAAGCCCTACTCGTCGGCGTTTACCAACAGCGCCTCATCGACGGCGAATCCCGCTCCGGCCTGTGCCGCGAAATCGATTCGCTCCCCATCTCCAAGGAGCTGAAACTGATTCTGAAAGATGCCGTCGGCTGCAACGGACCCCGCTTCTGACCCATCGCGTTTCCCCTAGAACAATTTTCCCCCTCCCCCCGACCATCAAACACTCGCACAACGAGAGGTAAACGACCATGACGACGACCAAACTCCCCCCGGCGCCCAGACCGTCCCGGCCCGCAGTCAAAACCCGCACGGCCTACCAATTCCTGCAAATCCGGGTGCAACTGCTCGGGCGCGGCATGACGAACGAGATCATGAACCTCTACGTCAACGGCAAGCGCATCAAACCCAAACAAATCAAGACCCTGCACGAATTCCTCAACCAACTCGGGATGCAGGGGTTCCGCATCGTCACCGCCGAGATGGAAACCGAGGGCGTCTACACCCACTTCTACACCCTCCAGCGGGAGGTGTTCACCACCGAAGCGCCCGAGACGGACATCTACGACACCCTCGATCGCACCAAGGACGGGGCGGACTTCGGCGATTCGATCCGCAACCTGCTCGAATTCAGCCTGTTCGACAACTTCTGATGCCGCGTTTCCCCCAGAACAACTTCCCCTCCACCACCCGCGAAGCGCACCTATCGATTTCGGTCCGCGTAAAACTTCCCGTCCGCGCCGATAAGTAACCATTGGGCAGCGTCAACTCATGAAACTCAAACCCATCAAACAGTCGCTCTCGAAGATGAACGCCAAACTCGTCCGGCAAATGCTGGGGCGGTTGGGCATCATCGGTGTCATCTCCTTCGGCGCGGCGACCGTCCCCAACTACGGCAACCACAAGAGCTACTGGTACGGGACGATCGCCGCCGTGCAGACGGTGGACTTCAACATCCTGTCCCACACCCTGCCGACGAAACTCTCCTACGCCCTCATCCGGGGGGAGGCGGACGAACTCCAGCGCACGGTCGATAGCAACTACGGATTGTTCGGGCTGGCGGTCACGGACTGCATGACCGCCGAGGCGGACTGCGCCGGCCAGCGGATTATCTACCGGTCCGACTCCCGCCGCAGTTGGGCGGACGGGTTGGACGCCGACGCCCTGTCGGAACACCCCTACGACGTGCTGCGCGACCCCCCGCCCCTGTTCGCGGAGCGGGCCTACGCCGGGTCTTACCAACGGGAAGCCGAACCCACCGGGCGGGTCAATGCCGGGACTGTCATCGGGCGGGTCTACTACGTCCGGGGCAAGCCGCGGCCGTTCGTCGAGAGCTACGGCAGGTGGGCGCGGGGTTTGCTGCGGTTCCGGAACCGGCCCCAGATTTTTTCCCTGACGGTCGCCGTGTTCCTCCTGGGCGGCTTCGCCAGTTGGTTGCTCGTCGAACTGGTGCTGTACCGCAAGCGGCAGCAGCGGGAGCGGTTGGTCGGGGAGGCCCAAGACATCCGCCGGGAATTGGACGAACAAATCCGACAGAATTCGGCGCTCCTCGAACGGCAGGAGCGGGCGCGGCAGGAGTTGGAGCGCCACCGAGAGGAGCAGCGCGGACGGGCGCTCGACCTCGAAGCGGCGATCGCGGACTACCAAACCCAACTGGCCGACTCCCAACGGCGGCAGGAAGAGAACTCGGAAACCCTGGAGCGGCTCCGGGACGAACTGGCCGCGGCCGACGCATCCAACGCCGAAGCCCAGGAGCAAATCGACGGGCGGGAGGCGGCGATCGCCGACTACGAAACCCGGCTGGCCGACTCCCGACGGCGGCGGGAAGAGAGCCGGGAACGCCTGCAACGGCTGCGGGACGAACTGACCCGGGCGGTCGAATCCCACACCGAAGCGCGGGAGCAAATCGAAGCGCGGGAGCGGGCGATCGCGGACTACGAAGCCCAACTCGCCGATTCCCAGCGGCAGCAGGACGAGGGCTCGGAACGGCTGCGGCAACTGCGGGACGAACTGTCCCGGGCCGAGGCATCCCGGGCCGCAGCGTGGGAGCAAATCGACGAACGGGAGGCGGCGATCGCGGACTTGCAGCAGTCCTCCGACGGCCGGGAGCGGCAACTGCGGGAGACGGCCCGCACCCTGGAACGGCTTCGGCGGGAGCTGACGGCGACCCGGGAGCGGGAAGCCGACGCCCGGACGCAGATCGAAACGCGGGAGCGGGCGATCGCCCAACTGCGACACGACCTGGAAGCGGCGCGGCGGCACTCCGAAGACCTGGAAGAGCAACTGACGGCGAAGCCCGACGTCGGAGAGTTGGAAGCGGCCCGGAAAGAGGCGGAATACATCAAAGAGCAGTCCCGCGACTTTGAAATCTATACCCTCGAAGAAAACGGGAAGCTGGAAGCGGACAAGCAGCGGCTGAACGGCGAACTCGGGGAGGCGATCGCCAAAATTTCATACCTGGAAAGCCGCATCGCGGATTACGAAAAAGAGGATGCCGACGGCGACCGTCCGATCCGCCCCGGGGATTTGTTCGTCCCCGCCCCCCTGTCCAAAGGGAAGATGCCGAAGCTGTCTGCCGACGAAGCGATCGCGGGCTTGAAGCGGCTGCAATTTTCCGTGGACCGGCAGAAGGGGAGCCACGTCATTCTGGAAAAAACCCTGTCGTGCAACGTCCCCCGCCATGCGGGAGATGTGCCCTACGGGACGCTCAAAAAGATTCTGAAAAATGCCCGAGTTACGGAGGATGAATTGAGAAATAACTTCTAGTTTAAATTCGACCCACCCTTTCCCCCAAAACGAACCGTGAAACGACTCCTCGCCCTGCTGTTCCTGCTCATTCCTTCACCCGCCCGCGCCGCGCCGGTGGAAGCGACGGTGACATCCATCGAAGACGGCGACACCCTCACCGTCAGCGCCCGGGGGTACGACGCCACCATCCGGCTGGCCTGCATCGACGCGCCGGAGTCCGGGCAGGGCGGCGGGGCGGAGGCGACCCGCAGGCTGCAACAACTGACCCCGGCGGGTTCGTCCGTCACTATCGTCCCCGTGGCAAAGGACCGGTACGGCCGGGTGGTGGGCGTCATCTTCAACGGCGACGGCAACGTGAACGTGCGGTTGGTCGGGGAGGGACACGCGATCGTCTACCGCCGCTACCTGGACAACTGCCCCGGCAGTCAACAAGATTTGCTGAGGGCCGAGGCGCTGGCAAAACGCATGGCGATCGGCTTCTGGGGTGCGGCGAACTGCCCCCCCGAGGCGTTCCGGCACGGCAACTGCGACGCCCAAACCCAGCCGGCCCGCAGCCAATGCGACCCGTCCTACCCCACCATTTGCATCCCCCCCTACTCCCCCGATTTGAACTGCCCCGACGTTCCCCACCGCAACTTCCCGGTTCGGGGGCGCGACCCCCACGGCTTCGACGGCGACGGCGACGGGTACGGCTGCGAGGGGTGAGGCTGTCAATCCGACCGGGGGCGATCGCGGCTCGAAGTGCGATCGCGCCATTCAACGCTCCGACGACCCTATCGACAGGACAGAAATCATGGCAACTCAGACTATCGAGTTAAAGAAACAAGTTCGCGAATACATGGAAGCGCCCGAACGAAAGGGCAAAAAGTTTCTGATTGTCTGGACGAAGGCGCGGGAAGGAAAAATTGTTGACGAGTTGGCAAGGGAGTATGATTGCAATACGGGTCAAAATGACGGCTTAAACCCGTTCAGGACGAAAGAAATAATAGCCGAACTAAAAGGATTAAACAGGCGGATAAAAAGCGACATTTCAAATGGAGACGACAATAAAGAAATCGAAAATCTGAAGCGCAACTTGAAAGAAAAACTAACCAATAAGTTTCAGTATGAAGTCGAAACCATATTGCTGCTCAACAACTTGGAACTTAATATCATCGAGTTAAAAAATCAGCAGACAAATGCTTCAAATAAAAACGCTACAGAGACAACTATCCCACCGAAACAAGAGCCGCCAAATTCACCCCCAATAAAAATTGAAGAAAAAATCGATAAAATCAACGGTAAAATCGAGAATAATCCCGAACTCAGTCAGCTCAAAAAAATAAAATATGAAGCCGATACGGAGGACTGGGATAGACTAATAAAATGGCTGATCAAACAAGCCAAAAAATCGGTCAGTCGCGCATTCGATCCGCTGGCAGATCTTTGGTTTGATGTTAATTTTGAACGGGCGAGAAACGACGTAAAAAAACTCAAGAAAAAATATCTCGATCGCACAAATGACGAGATTGCAGAAATCCTGATCCGAGAAACGGCTTGGAAAGCGACTACAAGCAGTTATACGGGTGACTTTATCAATAATCTAACTTCCGATCAGCAAATTCGAGATATACTCGAAGATGCCAGTTCTAAGTGTGGCTTAAAAACGGTCACGCAGGAATGCGCCGAAATGGTTTACAAGATTGCGGGGATCTACGATTTCGAGTTGGAGCATCCGATGCGACAATTTGAATCCCTGGCGGCATTCGGTACGGCTTGGCTCGGAAAGCGGGCGAGCGATATGTTCATCAAATCACTGGGACTCAACCTTTTCAATGCAATGAATGTCAACGCATTGTCTCACGCTTCATTGATTGTGATGGTGGGAAATTGTGCCCAGTTAATTTACAGAGAGCAATCGAGCAATAAAACCAATATACTGAGCGACGAAGAGGCGTTTTATCAAGTCAAAGAAGAAGTCGAATGTAGCGTTTTTTATAAAAAAGCAAATCGGGAAGATTGGATTCAATTGATTGTTGAAGAGATCGCTTCTAAGCCACCCGCAACCCCTCCGACTCCTCCGACTCCAAAACCGACTCCTCCGACTCCAAAACCGACTCCTCCGACTCCAAAACCAACTCCTCCGACTCCAAAACCGACTCCTCCGACTCCAAAACCGACTCCTCCGGAAAAGATTACCTTGCAATACAAGCTCACGCGGGAAGATTTGATAAAGGCATATAACTTTGAAAAATCGCCCGGACTAATCTGCTGGAAAATTTACAACAATGTTCGCTGCTTGCTGCTTTTTTTGTCCGTATATTTCCTGTTCTTTGGAGGAATCGAAAACGAAATTTTCAAATATTCGCCACTGATTTTATTGGCGACGCTTTGTTTTTTATTTCCAAAATTATATTGGCATTTATTTGTATCCAAAAAAAACTCGCAACTTTACGACCGTAACAAACCATACATGACTGCTAAATCCCAAACTTTCATATTCCCAGATAGAATCAAAATAACAGGTTCTGAACTTGAAACGTTTGAAAGGAAGCTGACAGATTTTCACAAATACAAATGTTGTGACGACTTCATCCTTTTATATCTGTCCGAGACAGAACCGCTGCTATTTCCCCACCAATGCTTTACATCAAAGGAAGATTATGAAACGTTTATCTCTTACCTAAAAAAACACTTGGGCGACCCCTGTTGAACGTCGCCCCCGGTGCTCGGTTTTGCCCGATCGCGCAGCGCACCACCTCCGCCACTTTCCGGACGGCATTCGCTTACGCGGTGCGGAAGAAGGAGAATTGCTTTGGGAAAAGGTAGCTGAAGCGGTGGAGGCAGTCGAGGTGCGATCGAGAAGGCAAGTCAAAGTGGGCGATCGCGCACTCGTGCCGGATTGCTCGTATCAAATGCC
This sequence comes from Lyngbya sp. CCY1209, assembly GCF_055795065.1. Lineage (NCBI taxonomy): Bacteria > Bacillati > Cyanobacteriota > Cyanophyceae > Oscillatoriales > Microcoleaceae > Lyngbya > Lyngbya sp. CCY1209. Next base: position 61,706 of record NZ_JAYFER010000395.1, on the reverse strand, counting down.
GCGATCGCCCCGCGAAACCGACCGCCAAGCCAGCGGGTGCGGGAAGGACGGGGCGCGATGCCGAAAACATCCGAGGAGATACCCGCCCCCGAGCGAACCCCACGGCGAAACCCGATGCGTCCCGCCGCCCACCGGAGTCTGCGGGCAATTGCCGACCCAACTGCAACGACGAATCCGCGCTCGACTGTCATTTATTAAAGGCTGCGAAATGAGTTTTGCGAGGGTCAACCGAAAAAGCCTCAAATGCCCATTCTTTCGTCGGGAGCCTCGACATCCCTCCCCGTGGGCGTTTCGAGGCGCGATCGGGATGAGGCATCAGTACGATGTACTGCAAAATTGGGTGAGGCTCGCAAACGGCGTCTGGACTTCCCTTCCCATCGGGGTTACAATGGGGGTCCCTCCCCACTCGCTGGGGAAATTAGTTGATTGGAAACTGCGAAAGCTCTAGAACCGCGCCACATCTCGTCCAAGACTCCTCACTCGTTGAGGAAATTAGTTGATTGGAAACAAAGAGTGTTCGAGGCGACGGGCGATGAGGGCGATCGCTTTCCGACTCACTCGTTCAGGCAATCCGATATGGGTGGAGAAATTCGCTGAAGCGCTGCGCGATCGCACCCGAGGAGAGGAACCCGTGCGAATGTGTGGACAAAAAAAATGCCCCCGAACGAGAGGGCATAGGTGAGAATTAACTTGGGTTCTTTTTCCATCCGTTAGACTTGCTCAGAAGCCGAAGCGCCGCCCTTGTCAGGCGGGTCGTAAACCACCCGATACCGAACGCCGGGGATGAGCCGACGCAGGACGCGCCCATGCTCGATCGCGTCGTTGCACGACCGGAAGCGGGCGACGACCGGAGCCGGAGATGGGGAGGCGGACTCCCCCTCCAAGCGGTCGGGCGATCGCACCAGACACCAGGGATGCAGCCTGTTGAAAGTGGTCATGGCACACGATGTAAAGCGCTCCGAATTCACGGTAGGCGGAATCCTTCCGAGAAAACAGGGCGTGCGTCCCTTGACATAATCAACCATCCGTGCGGTGAAACCGCCGCTTCAGGTCGTCGGGCAGGTCGTCCCACCGCTCCCAGAGCAGGTCTACCAGGGCGAGGTGCCGCAGGTCATTCGGAGTCGGGCGGCGGTAGCGGTCGCCCCTTGCGAACCAACGGCGGACGGTGGAGGGGGAGCGATCGCAGATGTCGGCGATTTGTTCGTAAGTGACATTCCACTTGGCGTAGAAAGCGCGGGGGGACAGGCCCAGCTTGCAGTCGCGGTAGCCCGAGAGTAGGGCCAACTGCCGCGCCGTCAGGGGTCTGGGTCGGTCGGAATGGTCGTTGTCCATCAATGCACCAGTGTCTCGGCGGTGAAATCGGAGCCGGTGTGGAAAAGCCGCGCCGACCGCCGACTTCCGAACCCGGACGCCGTAGGCACCCGACCGCGCCGCAGTTATTTTCGAGACGGCATTCGCCGACGCGGTGGCAGAGGTGCGATAAGTGCGCGATGGGGAATGGTTTTGCGAGATACACTCATGTAGGCGATCGCACGGACCCAGGCGAAGGCTGAAACTTCCATGTCCCGAACCGAGGCAAACAGATGATTGAAACCGTAACAATTGACGGCCGAGAACTGAAGCTGGGGAGCGTCACCCTGATTGTGGGACTCCCCGGCACCCGAAAGACGACGCTGCTGGAGGCGATCGCCTCTCAATGCCAAACCCGGGCGCTGCATCTAAACCGAACTCCCCTGACGTTCGATCCGGACCGACCGATTATCGAGTCGCTGGTTCACCCGGACACGGGCGCGGCGCGGTTGGGAGAGAACCTGGCGCTGTACGCGGACGACCTGTTCCCCCACTGCCACCCCCATCCCCCATCGAGTTCCGCCGTCCAGCCGATCCTGGTCAAATTGCTGTCAGCCCAGCCCGGAGAGCTGGTGGCAATCGAGAAGCCGGAATTGATGCAACACCCCCGCACCGTGGCGACACTGACCCGGGTGATGGTCCGAGCGGCTGTCGCGGGCATCCAAATTGTCATTGAAACCGACAGCGACGTCATCCTGGACGGCTTCCGTATCGCGGTCAAAGCCCAGGAGATTCCCGCAGCGTTATTCAAAATCTACAACCTGAGCCACGGGGGCGATCGCACGGAAATTCGGTGTGACGAAAGGGGCGCGATCGAGGACTGGCCCGACGGGTTCTTCGACCAGAAGGATGCCGACTGGGGAAAACTGTTTGAAATCTGAGGTGTCGCGCTCCCCATCGTCGCTTCCTGGCATTCGAGAAGGCGAGTCAAAGCGGGCGATCGCGGATCGGATCTGCGGAGATCGCACCCCCGAACTCACTCAAACCGTCGCCACCGCCCAGTACCGGGGCATTCCCCACGCGATCGACAGCGCCCCCGCAGCGCCGACATCCTCAAACATCGGGGAGGCCGGCACCGATCGCCCTTTCACTCCCCAGCGACGGCCCGCATTAATTGCCAATCGCCCGCCATCCCTTTCCCCTAGAACCACTCGGCGGGGGACGATCCGCGATCGCATCCCTCCCCCCGAACGGCGTCAGCTTTCCCGCAGTATCCGTTCCTCCACCTCGGACAGCACCTTCGGCCCCATGCCGTGCAGGTCGTTGAGTACGGCTTTCACGTCGGGGAACCGGAAATACTCCGTCAGCCCGCCGATGCGGTGGTTGAACTCGGAGTAGCGGTGCTTGAAGTACAGCTCCACGTTGCCCCGGTGCCGCCACAGTCCCAGCAGGTTCACCTCGACGGTGGCGTACTGTCGCTTCAGGTCTTGGCGAATCTCGGGGATGCGATCGCCGATCTCCCGCCGGGTGATGCCGATCTTGTGGAACAGGTGGCCGTCCGCCCTCACCTCCAGGAAGTAGAGCTGATTCAGCCAAATCCGCCGCAACTGCGCCTCGTAGATTCTCAGGTCAGCCCGATACTCCCCGGCGGCGGACAGGTTTGCCGTGTCCGCCCGTTCCGCCCTGCCCCGGTACGCCTGCCACTCGGACAGCAGCAGCGGTTCCTGGACGGCGTTGAATTTTCCCAGGGATAGCGCCCCCACCGGGATTTTTCCCAGGTCGGACAGTTCGCAGCGATCGCCGTCGCACTCGATTAACCCCCGCAATCGCCACCGCAGGTCAATCAGGTCGCGGGGAATCGCCGCACCCCGGACGCCGTAGGTTCGCCACAGCACCTTCAGTTGTTCCACCTCCCGCCCCGGCAGTTGGATGTTGAAGCGATCGTACAGGGGCAGTCCCGGCCAGCGCTTCGTCTTGTGCCTCTCGGATACGGGCTTGCAGGTTTCCCCGGCGTGGGCGAAGTGGTGGGACTTGACCCGGCCCTTCTTCGCGGTCAGTCGCCCCCCGCAGTAGGGGCAGGCGAGATTGGTTTTTCCGCCGGGGACGTTCCCGACTTCCTTCAAATGTCCGTGGGGGTCGGCGCCGTACTTCAGCCACATGGTTTGAATCCTCAATTGTTGCCGATGCACCCGCCACCGTGCATTGTAGCGATTCGAGAGGGGGACGTGGAATTAAACGTCAACGGTCGGGGGCCGGCGCGGTGCGGGATGAGGACAGTTGTTCTAGGGGAAAGATAAACTGAAGCAGTGGAGGCAATCGGGGGGCGATGGCATGGCGACGGAAGCGGAAGCGCACTGGTTTCGAGAGCGGCTGCTGGCGTGGGGCGAGGAGAACCGGCGGGACTTTCCCTGGCGGCGGACGGCAAACCCCTACCGCCTGTTGGTGGCCGAATGCCTGCTGCAAAAGACGACGGCCTCCCAGGTGGCACCCGTGTACGAGGAACTGCTGGAGCGATACCCGACCGTGGAAGATTTGGCGATCGCCGACCCGGACGACCTGCTGGAACTGCTGCGGCCGCTGGGACTGCTGAAGCGGGCGGCATCCCTGCGATCGGCGGCGCGGACGGTGGTGGAGAAATACGGCGGCGAAGTACCCGACTCGGAAGCGGAACTGCTGAACCTGCCGGGGGTGGGATTGTACGCCGCGCGATCGGTCTTGGCCCACGCCTTCGGGAAACCCGTCGCCGTCCTGGACGCAAACGTGGCGAGAATCCTGGGGCGGTTCTTCGGACTGGAGGGGGGGCGGATCAAATCCAGGGAAAAAGCGCTGTGGCAACTGGCGGACGACATCGCGCCGGAAACGAACGCCGGACGGTGGAACCTGACATTGCTCGACTTCGGCGCCCTGACCTGCACCGCACGGAAGCCGAAGTGTCCGGACTGCCCCCTGCGGGAGCGGTGCCGCTACGCAAACGAAGAACCGCCGTCCTGACGGGGCGCGTTCAACCGCGATCGCGCTTCAGCCGGGAAACGCCCAACGCGCCCAGCGCCAACAGCCCCAGCGCGGATGCGGGTTCGGGTACGGACTCCGGCTCGTAAATTCCCGTCGTGGCGAAAGCTAAAGTTTGACCTCCACCAGGGTTTTCGCCCTCCGAAATGACCGACAACTCGGAAATTGGCCCGGAAAACTTGAGAATACCCGCCGCCAAAAATCCGGTATCGGGTACGGTCAGACTGTTACCGCTGACGGTAGAGCCGTCGAAACCCGACAAGATCGAGAATGGCGAACTGAAGGTGTAAGTCGTGGGAGGATCGACATTAAAAACGGTGGTTGTTCCCCGCCACGACCACCCGTAAAGGAATAAATCCGACAGCGGGGCATCGAAGGTGACGCTCCAATTGTCCGTCGAAATGTAGTTATAAATCGTCTCGGCATTGGAGAGGGGAGCCGCGGCAAAAGACGAGCCGGTAAATGCTCTTTCCCCGATTGACGGAGAATCTTCGGACGGAAAGGTGAAGCCCGTCGCCGTGACATCCACGCCAAAAACTTCGCCCTCCGTAATGTCGTTCCAATCTACGGGAGTGGGCATCAGGGCATTCGCAACACCCGGCATCAAAACGCTGCCGACTATCAGACTCGACAGACAAATTGCTCGATTCATTTTAAAAGTTGTAAATCCAATGGAATTTGGTTCAATACTATTCCAAACTTTCTCCCGAAAGACAAGGTGGCTCTGTAAAAATACGGCGGTATTTGATAAAGCTTTTGTAAAATTGATTCGCCCGCCCGCCTCCGTTTCCCCCGAGGTGCGGACGGAGTTATCCCGACGGGATGCGGACGGAAGGGCGAGTTACCCAAAACGTTTTGGGTAATGGGGAAGCGATAGGTGCGCTACGCGGATTGAAAAATCGGATCGCCAAACGGACGCCCGTCTGCGAGAATGGACGAAAGCGCTACAGTGGAAAGAGACAGGAGAGAGACAATCGTGAGCCGAATTATCGCCACGTTCAACCAATGCGGGGGGGTGGGCAAGACCAGCCTGACGATGAACCTGGGTTACGCCCTCGCCAAACGCAAGCGGCGGGTGTTGCTGGTAGACCTCGACCCCCAGGCATCGCTGACCACATTCTGCGGCATCGACCCGACCGAATTGGACGCGACCCTGTACGAGGCGTTGTTCGACAAGGGGGAACTGCCGATCCAAAAAACCGAAAACCTGACCGATATCGTCCCGACCAACATCACCCTCAGCGTCGCCGAAATGGAATTGGTGGGGGCGATGAACCGGGAACGGCGGCTGAAATTGGCGCTGGAGCCGGTGGCGGACCGATACGACTACATCCTCATCGACTGCCCACCCAGCCTGGGACTCCTCGCCATCCTGGGGCTGGCGGCATCGACGCACCTGCTCGTCCCCATCGAAACCGAATTCAAGAGCTACTTCGGGACGGGGCTGCTGCTGGAAACCGTCGCCCGGGTGCGGAAACACCTGAACCCGACGTTGGAATTTGCGGGATTCGTGCCGATGAAATATGACAGACGGCGATCGCAGCACGGCCGCACCTACGACCAGATGCGGAAGGAACTGACGGCGCTGGCGCCCGTATTCGAGCCCGTGCCGGACAGCACCGCCTTCCCCGACGCCGCCGAGGAGCGCAAGCCCCTGGCGCTGTACAAACCGAAGCACCCAGCCGTAAAGGTACTCAAACGGATCGCGGAGGAAATCGACACCGACTCATGACTAGAAAGCGAGACAAACCCTACAACGGCAGCCTGGGCGACAAGATCGACCTGCTGTTCGGCGCACCCGCAGCCGAATCCGAATCCGAACGCACCGCCACCACCCTGCCGATCGCGAAACTGAAGCCGCCGGATTACCAACCAAGGCAGCACTTCGACCCGGACAAACTGGAGGAACTGGCCGAGACAATCCGGAAACACGGCATCCTCGAACCGCTGCTGGTGCGCCCCGTCGGGGACCGATACGAAATCATCGCCGGGGGGAGGCGATACCGAGCCGCAAAGCTGGCGGGGCTGACGGACGTTCCCGTGGTGGTGCGGGAACTCGATAACAAACAAGCGCTGGAACTGGCCCTACTGGAGAACGTGCAGCGAGAAGACCTGAACCCGGTCGAGGAAGCCGAGGGGATGCTGAAGCTGCTGGAAGTGCGGCTGGACAAAAGCCGCGGCGAGGTGGTGTCCCTCCTTCACCGGATGCGGAACGAGGGGAAAGGAAAAGTTACCCAAAACGTTTTGGGTAGCGACGAGGCGCGGGCGGTGGAGGACGGTTTCGCGGCGGCGGGGCTGGCGTGGCAATCCTTCGTGGAAACCAAACTGGCCCTGCTCAACAAACCCGAAGACGTACTCGACGCGGTGCGGTCGGGGCAACTGGCCTACACCAAAGCGATGGCGATCGCCCAGGTGAAGGACGAGTCAAAGCGGCGGGAACTGTTGGAGGAGGCGATCGCGCAGAAGTTATCCCTGAGTCAAATCCGGGGGCGCATCACCGAACTGCGGGGGACAACGGAGGCGACGGAGGGGGAGACGAACGAGACGCCCGAGAAGCGGATGGCGAAGTTGGCGAAGCGGGCGAAGGTGGCGAAGTGGGACGACCCGAAGAAGCGGCGGAAGTTGGAGAAGCTGCTGGGGCAGTTGGAGGAATTGTTCGGAGGGGAATGAACGGCCGTCAGTCGCCCACGATGACCAACCCGGCAAAGGATTCGAGCTCGAACAGTTCGGTCCGTCCCAGGCGGAAGTCCGTATCGGGGGGAGTCTCCTGTTCGTAGACGTAGGCTTGGCGGCTCCCATCGGGCAGGGTGAGGAGAATCCAATAGCCAGCGGGGAGTCGGTGGGATTTATCGGTGGAGGGCAAGCGGCGGGTATCGCCGTCGAAGAAAAATGGGCCGGTGATGGCACAGAGGGAACCGTGCCGATTGAGGAGTTCGAGTTGGTGGGCTTCCAGGTCGCGCCACACCGCTTCGAGGTCGGCAGAACGGGGGGCGAGGTTGACGGCGTAGGCGGGGGAATCCGGGTCGGTGTGGGGGAGCGACGGCGGGAAGTGACGGCCCAGTTCGTAGCCGATCGCATCGACGTTCTCGTAGTCGTCGGGCTGGAGGAGGTCGTCCGGGGGAACGTCCGGGTCGGGCAGGGGAGGCGGGGGAGGCGGCGGGGGTGAAGGAGGAGCGTCGGTGTCATCCGCCCCGGCGACGCAGTAGGCGACAAAATCGGGCTGCTGGGTTTGGGAATCCACGGCGATGGCGAAGGCGTAATCGTCCCGGCAGGTGAATTGGGTGGAAGCGTCGAGTCCGACCGGAAGTCCGTCGGGCAGGTGAGGGCAGTCGGAGGGGAGGGGCTGCACGTCGATGTCCGGGCGCGTCCGGAGGAAGTCGCCCACGGTGCGGGATTCGCAGGCGGACAGCAGCGCGATCGCGGCGACGGCGACAGACAAACGCACCCGTGAATTCATGCGGCAGACCCTCCGAACCCTCAATGTACCTTCAGTATCTCACGAGTTCTCTTACTTCTTCGGCACCCCGAGCATGGCGAGGATGTCGGTGTGGGGGGTACCACTCTCAATCGCCTCGGCAACCCGCGCCACCTGGGACTTCTTGAGGGTGACGGAGCGCTTCACCTGCAAGCCGCCGTCATCGGTGTAGCTGTACTGATAGATGGCGTAGCGGTTCGGCGGCTTCCCCTTGGCGGCATTCCGCTTCTTATTCGCCTCGCACCACTGAATCCGACCCGTCCCCCGCCCCTTGGGAGAGCGGCGCTTCTTCTTGGGTTGTTCTGGGGGAGTCGATGGATCGTCGGGGACGTCGAGTTTCCGCAGCACCTCGGGCCGTTCCCAGCGGGGGGAGCCGTCGGGGGGGCAGATTTGAACGCGATCGCAGCCCTTGCGCGGATCGCCGTGGATCGCCTCGACGCGGTAGGGGGTGACTTCCCCCTCGTAGCGGACGGTATCGCCCGCATGGAAGGGATGGGAGGGGCCGGGTTCCGGCGGTTCGTCCGGGTCGGCTGGGCTGTCGGACGCCAGCAGGCAGAACTGACCGTCGGCGTCGAGGGGAGCCGGTTCGATGTACCGCTCACTGACCAGGCAGCGGCGCCCGCCGTCGAACTCCGCGTACCAACCATCGGGGACGCGCCGCGACGGCTGTCGTTCGATGAGAATGCCGAGGCGGGAATTTTCCCGGAAGCGATCGCCCGGTTTCCACGGGGACGGATCGGTGACGAGGCCGGACGGCAATACCGCGCTGCGCCGACCCCCGCCATCCCAACTCACCCGCACCCGCCCGGACGGCAGCACGGCGGCGACCTCCCCCCGGCGACCCGTCCTCGGGTGCAAGACCCGCGCCCCCGGCTCCCAACTCGGTGTTTCCCCTAGAACAACATCGTCGGAGTCGGGCGAAACGTCGGCGGCATCGGCGGCGACGAGGCTGCGGGGGTGGCAGGCGGATCGGGAGCCGTCCGGCCAGCGCACCTTCACCCGGCCGCTGGGCAGAATTTCCGCCACCTCCCCGGCGAGATGCGGAGCCTTGCGATACCCGACGCGATCGCCCGGTTTCCACGCCGTTTCGTCGGTCTGTTCTAGGGGAATGGCGGCAGGGTCGGCGTCGGCCGTTTCGTCCGCTTGTTCTGGGGGAATCCGCAACCGCCAGCCGTCGCCGTGGGGTTCGACGCGATCGCGGACGCGATCGAGGGACTGCCGGAGGCGGCGGGTCGTCCAGCCCAGGTGTCGGGCCAGTTCGGATTCGGAGATGCCGGGGGAGCGGGCGATCCGCGATCGCGCACCCATCGCCGCCAGCAGATCCAGGTCGTCCCAGGCGGGGTCGGCGGCGGAACGGGGGTCGGCATCGATGTCGTAGTCGCCGACGGCCGAGGGGTCGGCGGTGTAGGCGGAGAGGTCGAACAGGGTGGACATGGTGGACTCCTGATTTAACGAAGGGGGTCGGGTCGGTCGGTGTCGAATAGGGTCAGTTGCCCCGACGCTTCCCTGCGCCGGTGGCGGTTCGCCCTGCGGGTTCGGATGTGGTGGTCCAGGTCGTGGCGGAGGTGGCAGGCCGGACAGAGCGCCCGCAGGTTGGACGGGTCGCAGTTTTGGGGGTCGTGGTCGAGGTGAGCCGCCGTCAGCACGAACCGGCCGGGCTTTTCCACCGCCGTCCACCCGCCCGTCTCGGGGTCGGTCACTTCCTCGCAGCTCTGGGCGTACCAGCGGAAGTCGATCGCGTACAGGCGCTCCACCAATTCCGGCCACGATTCACCCGGCCGGCGGCACGGGCGATCGCATTCTTCGCAGCGCCACCCGACCCGGTCTTTCACGCGGCGGGCGATGTCGTCCCAGTCTCGGGGGTACAGCTTCCGGTTCATCGGCATGGCGCACCTCCCCCGGCTTCAAACTCGGCGATAGCCGTATCGGAGTGTCCGAAGTGCTTGGCGGCTTCCCTCCAGCCCGCGCCGTACATTTTCTTCAGCTTGTGGAGGGGCTGCACCGGCGCTTCGTACTCGCGCCACGCGCCATTCTGTCCCTTCTGCGGCGGCTTGTTCGGCTTCCACTCGTCTCCGATCGCCTTGGTCAGGACTCCGATGGGCCGGTCGATGCGGCGTCCGCTCCCCCGCTGGGCGCGGGCGTACTTGAGCGCCGCCTTCACCGCCGTCAGAATCACCGCCGGGGGCTTGCTCAACAGCAGCCAGACCACGCCGGGGGTGAGCCGCCCCCCCATCAGCTCCTCGGCTCCCTCCGCCGCCAGATCCACCGCCTCCTGCTCGTAGGGGTTCATCTCCCCGTACCTCGGATCGGCTTCGGGTGTCGCGCAGTTGTAATCCTTCGGTGCTACATCCGCCGGGGAAGATCCGTCCCCACCCGACGGTCTGGGTCGGACGGGGGACTCGGGTTTGTCCTCCGGTTGTGGCGCGGCACCTTTCATCGCCTCCGGTGGGCGGGTATCGGTCGCTTCGACTATCTCCGCCTTCGCCCGGGCGACGGCTTCCAATGCGTCCGCCAGGTCGGGGGCATCACCCGCACCTCGGGTTTCCTCTTCTCGTCCCCCCAAAATTTTTTCTTCCACGAACGCCGTTTGTGAACTTACGGATTCTTTACCGGAAAGATTTACGTTATTGTCCGAATTTCCGCCCGTCGGCGTCGGAATATCCGCCCGTCCATGTCCGAATTTTCCGACAGATGCCAAAGCCTTCGGCGGCAGGGACATCAGGGACGCGATCGCCTTTTCCCAGACCAGGGCGACCAGGGCTTCGGGGTCGATGCGGTACTCGTAGGCCTTATCGGTGGGCCACCGCTTCGCCTCCCTTCGTCGGAGGATGCCCGCCCGCACCAATTTGTTCAGGTGGGTGCAGATGGTGTCCTTGTGGTAGCCCAGTTCTTCTGCCAGCCCCCGGACGGTCGCCCACGCCCACTTGCCCCAGCCGTCGAACCAGCTCACGATCGCGGCCTGGCAGCGGTTCTTGAAGGCGGCGAGGTACTCTTTCAGGAGGTTGGTCGGGTGCTTGACTTCGCCGAGGATCGTTGAATTAAAAGTCATGTCCACCTCCATTTTTTGCGGAGGGGTGACGAAATGATGCGTCGTGTGTCATAATTTTGTTCAGTATTAAGTGATCAATCTGAAAGCCCTTTGCTTTCAGGCGCCCCGGAGCTACGTCAATAGTTCCGGGGCTTTTAATTTGGCGAATGTTCGCCGACGGGCATTCTCACCTCCTCTGTGTGGTACGCTGGGATTAGCGGGTCGCCTCTTTATCCCCGTCAGCGAACGGGAATTAAAACGTTAAAGTTTAATTGAGCGACCCTAGATGTAAATTCTAGCGGATAATCTCCTTTCCTAGAACATTTTTCCGGGGTTTTTAGATGAAGATTTATGAAGCCCTGCGCCTGGTACAAAATCGGCTCCAACTGCAAGTCAAAGATATCGCCGCGGGTGCGGGTACGTCATCGGGATATCTGAGCCGGATTCGGAGGGGCCAGGTTTCGCCGTCCGACGATATGTTGGACAAAATTTTGACGGCGATGGAAACACTCGCCCCCGGCTCCCGCCGCAAAGTCTGGCTGACGATGGCTTACGACGGAAAGGACATCGACCCCCGCAGCGCCGACGACATCGCCATACTCAAGGAAACCGTCATGACCCTCGATCAGCAAGAGCTGGCCGAGCTGATGAAAGTGATGGCCGATCGCTTTCACGAGTTGAACCGCAAGCCGTCCGAACCCGATACTTCCGAAAACGGCCGCGAACTCCACGCCACCCTGCGGTAATCCCCGCTTTTGCCCCCCCGGGGCATTTTTTTTGCCTCAAACGTTAACGTGAGGTTAATGACGGCCGGTCGCGGCGGTTCGAGTCGCGGCGGCATATTGATACATTTGAATGTATCGGATTGATATAACTTGGGTCCCAATGAGAAAGCGACAGTATTTTCCGACGGATTACGAGGAAGCCAAGCGGCTGGTCGTCGCCCTTCCGTTCGACGAAAAAGTGAGGCTGTGCCGGGAAACGCAGGAGATCTGCGACATCCCGACGGCCCAGATCCTCGCCCTCATCGAAGATGCGAGGCACCTCCAGGTCGATCGCATCCTCAGCGCCCTGGCCGAAAGGGTGCAGGGGGGCGACCCCGGCGGGTGACGCCGTGCGGGTCGGGAAGTGGGGGAAAATGGGGGGAGCGATGCCGATGTCAGTGCGACCCATGACCGAACCTTTGCCCGAATATTCCTGGTGGGGCGGCGGCAACCCCCCGCCCCCGCACCTCAAAACTCAGAAGCAGTTGGCGGAGATGGGACTCAGACCGGCCGAACCCGTCGGTTACATCGAGACGAAGAAGTACATTCTCAAGCTCTACGACCCCGCCGCCTGCAAGCCGAAGCGCCGATGCTCTCCGAAGCAGCTCGAACACCTGGCGAACCTGCGGGAGCGGCGGGAGCGTTCGAGGCAGTTCGATGCGTGGATGGAATTCGACGGTTGGCGGCTCCACGATCGCGCCCTGGCGATCCTTCAAGCCCGGGACATCCTCGACGACCGAGAGTTCGTTATCCTGGACACCGAGACGACGGGCCTGGACGCGCCGGAGATCGTCGAAGTCGCCGTCATCGACCGCGCCGGGAACGCCCTCCTCGATACCCCGGTGAAACCGTCCGGGAGCATCGAACCCGAAGCCGCCGCCGTCCACGGCATCACCGACGAGATGGTGCAAGACGCGCCGACGCTGCCCCGAATCTGGGAACAACTCCGTCGGGCGATCGCGGGCCGGTTGGTGCTGGCCTACAATCTGTCCTTCGACCTGGGGGCGCTGCGACATTCCCGCCAAATCTGCGGCTTGCCGAAGTTGGGACTCGCCCGCGATCGCTCCCTGTGCCTGATGGAGCTCTACGCCCGGTACTGCGGCGAGTGGGACGACCACCACGGGAATTATCGGTGGCAACCCCTCGGCGGCGGACACCGGGCCCTGGATGACTGCCTCGCCGCCCTGGAGCTGCTGAAGGAGATGGCGGGGGCCTCCGAGTTCTTCGCCTGCCCCTACCCCGAATTCCGCGATCGCCTGCCCGAAGAATGGAAGCCGTTCTTGACAGCGGGGGACGCCGATGATCGTCGATGATTGCTTCCGGTGCCGCTATTACAGTTGGAGCCATTACCTGGTCTGCGCCGTCCATCCGAGCGGCGTCGATGGGGATGCCTGCCCGGACTTCGAGTCCGACCCCACCGCCGATGCGGTGCGGTACCGAGACTTCCTGGGGCTGGGGGAGGATGCCGAACCCATCGACAATCCCTGGCATCCCGACCCCGAAGAGAATTGGGCGCCGCCGGGGACGCGGTACGTTGACGGAGAGTTGGAGTTTGTCGAGGCGAGGGACGCGGACGGACAGTAATATTTTGTTCTGGGGGAAACGCCCGATTGCCCGTGGGACGGCGTTCTTCGAGGTTGACCCGTCCGCCCCAGCGGGTGCGGTCGCCGTCAGCGGTTTGTTCTGGGGGAAACGATTCTTATCGCCGTGCTACCCTGGAATGTCCGCCAGCGTACCGATGCAATGGATCAGCTCAATTTATTCGACCTCCCCGAACCGCCCCCCATCCCGAAGCGCAAGCCCAAGCTGAAGATGGACGCGGACGCCCTGCTGCGGTGGAAGCGGCAGATATTCGGCCACCAACAATCAGTCCGGGACGGCATCGGACCCGAGCAGCCGGCGCTGTTCGACTTCGCACCCGACCGCCACGATGCGGACGCCATCGACCCCTTCTCCCTCGCGCCCCACCCCTGGGAATTTTTCGACGGCGGGGCGACGGGCGGCCAGACCTGCCTCTACTTTGTCACCGATGCGGCTGAACCCGCGCCGCTGCTGCTCTACGTCGGCGAAACGAAGCGATCGCCGGAGGAACGGTGGGGGGGCGTCCACGACTGCCGCACCTACATCGGCAATTACATCCAACTGCACCGGGACTGCGGCTTACAGGTATTCGTGCGGACGGGCTTTTGGTGGGACGTTCCAACCGACCGAACCGCCCGACTAAAGTTGGAGCGGGAACTCATCCTCAAGTGGCGATCGCCCTTCAACAAAGAATGCTGGAAGTGGTGGGGCAAACCGTTCGGGTGACGGCGGTGGGAAAACCCGCATTTTCGTCAGAGAAATGGCCATCACTAAACTATTCTTTAAACGGTCGCATTCTCAGTTGATGAAGAATTGTATCCAAATGGGTGCGCCTCGGATTTTCGCAGGCTATAACGGATTTGCAATCGAACGTTCGGGCGCGATCGCCGTCGATATCTTCGGGATTGACGGGGCAATGGCGCTCGTCCAATTGTGGTACAAACCGCGAGTGAAGCGACGGTTGAGAGCCGTTGACTCAGTTGAACTTGCGGACGACCGCAGTTGGCAGTTCACGACTAATCAGCAAATGGGGAGGTTCCCAAAATGACGGATTCCGACGGTGACGGAGGTGCGGCGCAGGCACCGGAAAAACTCAATCGCATCGATTTCCAAAGAATTAGCTTGTTCGTAAAAAATCGCCTTAAACTTGGAGCTTTCGTCAGACAGAATTTAGGACTGATATTGTTCCCCACATCGATGCTGCTAACATCCTTACTTTATTTCCTTCTCGGCATTACCATTTCTCATACCACCTCAAATCTGTGCAACAGGTGGGGAGACAATTTGATATATTATTCCCGGATCGAACTCTGGCGAATATTTTGGATCAAGCAAACTCCCGTCAATCCCATCAACAGCACTTACTACAACAAGAGAACTCCTTATCCTGACCTGAGTAAATATCTCGACAGCGCGATTCTTAGCACCCTTCATCAGGAAAGAATTAAAGCACAAATTTATACCATCAGAAATCGAGCCATCACCAACCTGCGAATCGCCCGGGATATGTACTACTGGCTGACCATCTTCACGACAATGACCTGCATAGCTACGGTCATAGCGGGGGTGGCAGCTTCCACCTTGATTCGGAAAGGTTGGGATGGGGTCGGTGACGTGACGAAGGGGATTTTTATCACCAGCGTCACAGTCTCCCTATTTACCGCGTCCTTCACCACCGTTTTCCAACTGGAGGAAAATGCGGAGACGCACATGACCCTATACCAAACCTATGTCAACCTCGAAGAATATCTGTTCACCGCGCTGGCTCTCAAAGGTCTGCCAGCAAGTCGTCAAACAACAGATAATCCCCCACTGCCACCTGACTACCCCGAAAATTTAATTGGTGAGATTAATAAAACTCTCCAAACCTATTCTCTGACCTTCAAGCTGAACGCCGAGTCAATTCCAGACCTGAACGAGGTCATCGACATCACCGGCTTGAGCAACGGCCAGTGACCGACATTTCCCGACCGACAGAGTTGCACGCGATCGCGCCCTCTCCCCTAGAACGAACGTTTGCCCCCGCCGTTGTTCTGCGGGAAACGATGGAGATGGGAGGTACAAGCAGTCCCCTGGCGGTCGTCCTCCGACCATTCGGGTTGCCGGATGGCAATTGTTTCGGTGCGGGCGATCGCTCCACTTGCCGGACGGCATCACTCCCACCGCGTCCCCCCCTCGCAGCCCAGGCCGTCTTTGTCCCCGTCCAGCCGGTGCGGGTCGGGTTGTCTGACGACGATGGGCAGGGTCATCCCCGCCTCCTCCAAATCCTCGCAGTCCAAGTCCCGGACGTTAATGGGGATGCAGATGGGGTTCCCGTAGATGTCGGACGGGTAGGATGGGTCGCATTGTTGATTTTGGGCGACGAGGAAGGCGGCGAGTAGTTCGGCGAACATGAGTCTGTACCTGGGACGGATGCTTCCATTATCCCCACCCCGCAAAGATTCGCGTCGCCGGGGGTGACGGCATTGAAATCGACAATTCCAAAGGGTCGCGCTGACGGGCTTTTTTCAATGGTGGTGGCGGGGGCAGCAAGTGCGCGATCGCTCGGGCGGGCGCATTTCGCGGGTGGCGGCACTCCCGAATCTCCCGCATTTTTGAAAGATAAATCAACCCACTTTTCCCACCTTTCCCACTGTTTGACGGTGGCGGGCGGGGACTCGCAAACCCATTGTAATGGCCCCGGCATTTGCGGATCAATTAAGAATTGTAAAACATCCGGGCTGGCGATATCCACGCTGGCGTATGCTTGAGGTTGTCCGGTCCGTCAGCCCCCCTCCGACGGACGGCGAGAGGAGCGTTCGATGGCGCACTGTCCGTTTGAGTGCCGAATTCATCGCCCCTGTCCGCACCTCTACGAAAACTCCCGATATCGATCGCATTCCCGACAGAACCATTCTCAACGGAGCTCCACGCCCCTGATGGCAACGCCGAGTTCACGAGGTGGCGATGCGACGGGCCACCGACCGCCCGACGGTCGTCGCATTCTTCCCCTGAGATCGTTTGGAAGAATTTCGCGGACGGGCATTCAAATTAAATCCGAAGTCTGAAGTCTGGTTGCAGAGTTGGGATTTTAAGCTGATTTCATACCCTACATCGAAGGTCCATGTCCAAATCTCGCCAACTCGAACGGTTGCTCGTCATCGACAACTTAATTCGAGGAGTGGAACGGCAAACAACTGATACACTCGCTCAACGGTGCGAAGTCAGCACGCGCACCCTCTCGGCCGACCTGGATTTTCTGCGAGATCGCTTTCACGCGCCGCTCCGGTATTCCAAAAAAGAGGGCTGGCGTTACACCGACGCCACCTGGCGTCTGCCCAGCCTGCCGCTGGCTCAGGGCGAACTGTTTGCCCTCACGTTGGGGGCGCGGATGCTGCAATCCTATTCGGGTTCGGTCTACCAAGGCGTCTTGCAGTCGGCGATCGACCGCCTCGCCGAACGCCTGCCGGAGTCGATTCAGGTCGATTTGCAGCAGTTGGCGGAGGAGCGCGTCCACTTTCGGGCGGGTGGCGAAATTCGCCTCGACCCGGACGTTTGGACCCGTTTGCTCGACGCAAATGCGCGATCGCGGCGGGTGTGGATTCGATATTTTTCGCCCAAGAAGCAGACCCCCACGGAGCGGTACGTCGATCCCTACGCCCTGGACATCTACCGGGCCAGCAATCCCTACCTGTGGGGCTACTGCCACCTGCGGGAAGAAATCCGCTCCTTTCGGGTCGATCGCATCCGGGAGCTGAAGGTTTTGGAGGAGACGTTCGAGCGCGACCCGACCTTCAATTTAAAGGAAAAACTGCGCGACAGCTTTCAGTACGAGGTGGGCGGCGAACCGGTGGATGTCGTCATCGACTTCGACGCGGAAACGGCGCCGTACATCACCGAGCGAACCTGGCACGGGACGCAGACGATCGAGGAACGCCCCGACGGGTCGATCGCGCTCCGCTTCACGGCTGCGGGCTTGAACGACATCAAGCGCTGGGTACTCGGCTACGGCAAGGGGGCGATCGCCAGACATCCGCCCGAATTGGTGGCAATGCTTCGAGAGGAAACAAACGCGATGTCCCGACAAAATGAATCTGGAAAATTTGAACGATGAATTATCTGGAAATTCAATTTCAACTCAGGGGTAAAACGCTCCCGGCCGACCACGGCTATTCGATTTATTCGGCTCTGAAGCAAACGGTATTGGAGGGAAAAACATTTCCCCCCGAGGTGTTGCTGTGCAGCGTTCCGGGAGTCGGCGATCGCGACGGCACCATTTTCCTCAATCGTTCTTCTCGCCTGCGGTTGCGCTGTCCGGCCGAACAAGTCCAACAGTGGTATCGCAGTTTGCAAAACGCGGTTCTCGACGTGCGCGGTCATCTGGTTCGCTTGGTTCAACCGCGAATGTCGCTCGTCCAACCCAGTCCCCTGTTGCGATCGCGACTCGTGACTTTTAAACTCAAAGAATGGCACAGCCAAGAAGCTCCGGTACATTTTTTAGAGTCTTGTCAACGGGCGCTGAAATCTCTCGAAATTGACGCGACCGTTCACATCGAAAGTAACGCCGATGGGGATTTGGCACTGCGGGCGCTGCAAGTTCGCCACCAGAATATTTTGGGCTTCGGTGTCTGCGTTGAAGGATTGAAAGACGAAGACTCCATCAAACTGCAATGTTGTGGCTTGGGAGGTCGGAAACACTTCGGCTGTGGCTGGTTTTATCCGGTAAAGGAGTGTTGAAATGAAATCCGAACTGAAACCCGATCGCCTGCTGGCGAAATCCTTCGACCAAAAATGGAAGGCTTCTTACGGCCTCGTCGGCCATACGGCTGATGTGGTCAATGCGGTAACGCTGCTGGCAGACATTCTGGGCGATCGCCTCATCGAGCAATTCCAGCTCGAATGCAGTCTCGACGAATTTATGAAAACCGCCCGATTGACCGCTTATTTCCATGACTGGGGAAAAGCCAACAACCACTTTCAGGGGGTTGTCCGCAAGGATATGCCCGGAGCGAAACCCAAACGCAATCCCAAAGTCAATCCCCAACTGGTACGCCATGAAATTTTCTCAATGTTCTTGGTTTGGGAATTCCGAGAATGGTTGCAGCAAGCCGACGGCGATTTTATGACAGCTCTGGCAGTTGCGGGAGGTCATCATCTCAAGTTGGGGGGGAAAGGAGGTGCGAAAACCAACGATCTCGGCGAAATTCGCTGGGGCTGTGGCGACGATCGCATTCGATTTTATTTCGACCATTGCGACTTCAAAAGTTTGCTGAAATTTGGGGTGTGTCAAATGGGCTGTCCCGCCCAACTCAAACTGTCTCGAAAGCCCGCTTTGGAATGGTCGCTTTCTCGTCTGAAGGATCAACGGACAGAAATTTTGCGGGATGGCTTTTTAAAGTGGGAACCTGCCCCCGTATTGACAGCCTTATTAAAAGCCTTGCTCGTGGCGGGAGATTCGATCGGTTCGGCGAGTGCCGGTGGCGATATCGACCTCGATCGATGGGTCAGAGATGCCCTCAACTGCACCCTGGCTGAAGGCGACCTGAACCGCGTGATTCGGTCGCGCTTGCAGGGCAGCAAACCACGGCAGTTTCAGCGGGATCTCGGCAACATCACGGAACGAGTCGGATTGGCTCGGGCCGGATGCGGTACGGGAAAAACCGTCGGGGCTTACTACTGGGCGAAACGCCACGCCGTCGGACGCAAATTGTTTTTCTGCTACCCTACCACGGGGACCAGCACGGAAGGGTTTCTCGACTATGTGCAGGACGAGTTGAAGTCGGTTTTAAGTCACTCCCGAGCCGATGTGGACTTAGAACTGGCGAGGACTGGAGAAGAAGAAGAAGTCGGGGATGGAACGATCAACGAAGCGGCGATGAAGTTGCGATCGTTTAAAGAATACGCCGCCCAGGCTACAGTTTGCACGGTCGATACCGTTTTGGGGTTGATGCAATGCCATCGCCGTCCGATGTACACCTTTCCGGCGATCGCCAATGCCGCCTTTGTCTTCGACGAAGTTCACTGCTATGACAACAGGCTGTTTGGGGCGCTGCTGCGGTTTCTCGAAACAGTGAAAGCTCCGGTCTTGCTGATGTCCGCATCGTTTTTACCATCTCAGTTAGAGGCGATCCGGCAGGCGGTGGGAGAACCGCTGAAAATTGTCGAAGGGCCGAAAGAGTTGGAAACCCAACCCCGATATCGATTTCAGTACGCGGACGAACCGAACTGGGAGCGAGTGGAAGCCGAACTGACGGCGGGGGGTAAGGTTCTGTGGGTTTGCAACCAGGTCGATACGGCGGTCAAAGTCTATGAAGAGGCGCGAGGACGCGGATTAAAGGCACTGCTGTATCACAGCCGCTTTCGCTACGAAGACCGAGTTCGGCATCATCGGGACGTGGTGGATGCGTTCAAGCCCGATCGCGCCGAACCCATTTTGGCGGTCGCCACCCAGGTCGCGGAGATGTCGCTCGATTTGTCCGCTACCTTGCTCCTGTCGCAAATTGCCGACCCTGCGGGTTTGATTCAGCGGTTGGGGCGGTTGAACCGCCGCTATTGCGGTCGTCCGCTGGATGCCCTGTTTTATCCGGATACCAAACGTTTTCCCTACGGCAAATTTCAACGCGATCGGGGTCGGGAAATGGTGCGGGCATTTTCGGGCGATGTCAGTCAGGCCGATCTGGCTAACTGGCTCGAACAACAGGAAAGTCCCCTAAAACCCGAGTGCGATTCGGTCTGGCTCGATGGAGAATGGCGAACCTATCCCGGCAACTTACGACAGGAAGGCGTTACCGTGACGGCTTTACTCGAACAAAACCGAGAGCAGTTCCAGCAGGATCGAACCCGACTCAATCTTTATACCGTCCCATTGGTAACACCGACCAAGCAAGTGAGCCGATGGGCGCGGTTCAAGGGCTATCCCATCGCCCCCTCGGCAGAATGGCGGTACTGTTCGACAAAAGGAGCCTACAAGCCTGATGAAATATCTTAATATGCTAAGTGAGGGGACATCCTTCATGTTCCCTCAATCCTTCGATCGCTACTCAGAGCGTTGGACGCGACGCGCTCTTGCAAGCGTTGGACACTGGCTCTTGGCTCCTTGGAGTAACCGAGTCGATCGTAGATCGCCAAAAGGCGCTAGTTTGCAAGGCGCACTGGCTACAATGGTCGGTGCGCCTTGTGGTGTGGGTGACGACTGTATGTCGGCGGCAAAAATTGATGATGTGGCTATTGGAACCTAACGCTTGTTTTTTTCGACAGCCGTGTTACGGTAGCGATTAATATTTCCCACACCACGAGGAAACAAAGATGAGCCTTCAACAGTTAACCCTTTTCGATAGCGTCGCCAGCGAACTCACGGAGTTGCGGAGTAAAGCTTCGCGGAAACCCCTTGCTTTAGATACAAGCACTGTTCTCAAACGCTTGAGTGTGTCATCGAGTACCTTGAGTAGCTACAAACGCCGAGGGAAACCATATCAAATCCTCGGGTTTGAGGGTGGAACGGTCACCGTTGAGTACGCTTACACTCACCAACGACGGGACTATTGGAGAGTGTATTTTGAACAATAAGGACTAGCCCTTCATGCCCAAATTAACTCTTTCAATCTTTGACCCCAACACGCTGCTACCGCATCGGGCCGGAATAGCCGGATTGGCCCTCGCCTTAGATGCACTGTCTCCCGACGACGCGCCGTTGAGTTGGCAAGTGACCGAAGATGAAGTTCGGTTGTCTTGGGAAGGGAGCGATCGCGATGCCGTCACTTGGTTGCTTGGCAGTACCTACCAACTCGAAAACGGCTATCTAAACGTTCCCGCACTCAACCTCGATTCCCAAGGTCGCTATACCTTTACCCAGGGCGTTACCTCAACGCTACTTCAACACAGCCAACAGCGATCGCTCGACAAAACGACCCGCCCACTTCGATTTCTGGTCGAAGACGGACAACCGGAAATCACTCTGGAGTTTCGACCCGTCCTCGACTGTTACTACACCCGCGATTTCAAAGAAGCATTTACCAGCAAGGGGAAATTCAAATCGGCAATTTCCCTGAAAGGTCATCACCTCCCGGGCTTAGTCGAATGCTTTATCAGCGGACCCTATCAAGAATCTCCGTCGGGTTTCGTCGCCTTACTGTTTTTGCCCCTCGCCTGTGGCTACTACAAACTACCCGGGCCGGGATTGCGTTCCGCACTCGCCATTCCGGAAGTGACCCATCTCATCGAGTGGGTGAGGAGGCGACGGAATCTCTCGGGACAACCTTACGAACAATTTCGAGCCACAGGTGCGGGAGAAGCGGGTTTGCGGTTTTTACTAGAGGATAAAGTTGGCGACAATGCCCAGCAGATGGGCGTCCAATATTGCGAAGTCTATCAACTGGGCAAGCAAGTTTGGGACGGAAACCAACCTTACCTCAAACAAGCCGTTTATCGCATTCGCGCCCAGCCCGACATCTTAAAACTCTACCAGAGGGCGCGGGCTTTATTTCCTCCCCGGGTTCAAGTTACCGATACCGAAACCCAACGAACCTGGTTGGCAACGTCAAAGGTTTTGCCGTGGCTGGCTGAAAACTTGATTTCAGATCGGCCTTGGTACTGCGGATTTTTTGAGTTCCAGAAGTCCGAGAACATCTACAAAGCCGATCGCGAAGGATTAGTTACCATGACAGACAGTTTGACCGAAAATGAAAAAGTTTTATTTGAAGCCGTACAAGGCGCATTTAGAACTTTGCTGCGCGAGGAAATTTTACGAGCCAAGGCTCAGGGACGGCTGTTGGATTACGAACAAGTGACGGATAAGGCAATTTATCGATTGCAGCGTCCCAGCACCAAACAACAGTTTTCCGCCGCGCTCGTCGAGTTTCTATCTCGATTTCGGAGCAACGCCGCCAAAGGTCAAGGACTTGAAATTGCCCGTTGGATTCACAGCGATGGCAACTGGCGACAAGCTCGGGATTTGGCATTGCTGGCGATCGCCACCTACAAGAAGAAGTCTCCAGACGCTTCGGAGGAATCGGAATCGGGAGAAACTGCGGGTGAAGCCGAGTCCGACTCGGAGGGATTTGAGATGAATCTCCTCGGAGATTAACCAACCCCGCCCCGATCAATTTTCAAGCTTTAATTTCGCAAAAAATCAAGGAGTTTTCCATGTCAATTCATCTTTTTGCAACCATCGTCACCCCCACGGCCGTCGCCGCCAACAATCGCGGTGAAGGTGATGGCAGTACCCTTGCCACCCTGCAAACGATTACGCGGGGAAACGACCAATATACGACGGTGAGCGCGGATGCAATTCGTTGGGCGATGCGAGAATATTTCCAACATCACCATTCCGATGAAATCAACCGCACGTTCGACCCCGATCGCGACAAGTACGAGTTCAAAGACGAGACGTGCAGCGCCGATCGATTCATCGACGACGACCTTTTTGGCTACATGGATGCCAAAAAAGATAAGGACAATAAAAACGCGACCGTCAAACGGCGGGGCGGTTTGGAAGTGTGTCGCGCCGTCAGTCTCGATCCGTACTGGGGTGACGTTGCTTTTGGGTCGAAAGGGGGTGAAAAAGGTAAAACTTCAATTCACCAAACTCAAATGCACCTGACCGCCTATCAATACACGATCGCCCTGACTCCCGAACATTTGAAAAAGCCGGAACGCGCCTCGTTGTTGCTCGACGCGCTGGTTGGAATTCGCCACGTGGGGGGCAACCACTCCCGTTTCCTATTCGAGTTTCGTCCCGAATCGATTATCCTCCGCGTCACTTCCGATCCGAGTCCTTGGATTATGGGCTGTTTCAAACGCATGGGTGAAGAAGTCGGCTGTCCCGAATTGGAGCGGTTGATTCAGGCGGAAGATATTCCCGCAAACGAGTTGTTTGTCGGTGGGAAAATTGCCAAAACGCCTTACGGTCAAAATTTGAAAGGGCTTGGCGTTCGAGTTTTCGAGGGCGTGAAACAGGCGAAAGACCAGGCAAAAGAGCAACTGAGTCAAGTGGGGGTTTTCGCTTGATGGACAATTGGCTGTATCTGGACTGTCCCTGCACGAGTTTCCCCCGCAGTTTTGCGCGGGATTATAAGGAAACCTATCGCTATCCGCCCCCTTCGACGGTTTACGGCTTGCTCTTGTCGCTGGTGGGCGAGGAAGATCTGAACGCTCATCTCGGCGTCAAGTTGGCGATCGGCATGATCGGTGATGACGTGCCGATTTCGCGCATTCTTCGCAAACAGCGCCATCATAAATTTAGCAAGCAGCACCAGGGGGTTTACAGCACGGCGAAGTTTTCCAAGCCGAATTTTCAAGAAATATTGACGGACGTGCGGCTGGCAATCCGCATTGATTCGGAGGAGGAAAGTGCGCCGGTGACGTTGGGCGATCGCGTCGATATTGCCCTGGCAAATCCCGAGAATATTTCTCGCTTTGGCGGATTGAGTTTGGGGGAGTCTTGGGCGATGGTCAACGGAGTGCGGTACTATCGAGAAGCGGACGGTTCGGTGCGCTGGTTGGTGCGCGACTCTCGGGGCTTGATCGGTTTGCCAGTTTGGATCGATCGCCAGACGACGCGGGGAATATTTCAGCGCTTTACCCTGGCTGAATCGGGAGCCGAATTTGTCCCACAGTCTTGGGTTCCCATCGTCGCCCCCGTCGCCCCGACGAAAGCATCATCAAAACAGCGAAAGAAATACCGATAATTTTATCCCCCATTCATTTTTTCTAAATTTTCAACTCCGAACTCTGGCTTCGGGGTTGTTTTTTTATGCTCGTATCCGTCGCCCGCGATAACAATTGAGGAAAGCAAAATGCACGGATTCGACAATTCCGACACGCTCCGGGTCTGCGCCCTCCACGCGATGGCTTACTGTCCGCGATTATTTTACCTCGAAGAAGTCGAAGAACTTTACGTCCAAAACCGCTCCGTCTTTGAAGGGCGGCGCCTCCACGCCGAACTCGAACGGCTCGAAGATGGGGAATGGGAGGATCTGTTCGTCGCCGACGAAACTCTGGGGCTGCGCGGCCGCGTCGATGCCCTGCGCCTGCGAAGCGGAGAACTGATCCCCTACGAACACAAAAAGGGCCGGTCGTGCCGGGACGAGCGGAAGCAACCCCGAGCCTGGGAGAGCGATCGCCTCCAGATTCTCGCCTACTGCTGCCTGTTGGAAACCGTCTCCGAGCGACCGATCCGGGAAGGTCGGATTCGCTACCACGGGGACAACACCCTGGTGAAAGTTCCCTTCGACGGCGAAGCCCGAAAAGCGGTCGAGGGGGCTGTCGAACGGGCGCGATCGCTGCGGGAATCGTCGGAGCGCCCCCCGGTGGCGGACAACGAAAAGCTCTGCCAGAACTGTTCCCTCTCCCCCGTTTGCCTGCCCGAGGAGACGCGGTTTGTCGCCGATGCCGACCGACGGCCCCAACGGTTGTTTCCCGCCGACGATGACCGCCAAGTGCTGCACGTCCTCGAATCGGGCTCTCGGGTCGGGCGCACCGGCGAACGGTTGAAGGTAACGAAACGCGATCGCTCCGTCGAATTGGTCGCCGTCCGCCAGGTGAGCCAGGTCGTTCTGCACGGCTTTTCCCAAATTTCCACCCAGGCGCTGCACCTCTGTCAGGCTCAGGACGTGGGCATTCACTGGATTTCCGGTGGCGGCCGCTACGTCGGAAGCCTGGACTTTCGGCGCGGCAGCATCCAGCGACGACGGCGACAGTACGAAGCTTTGGGCGATCGCGCCATGTGCCTGGAACTCGCGAAGCGGTTGGTCGCCTGCCGGGGTCGGGGGCAGCGCCAATTTTTGATGCGGGGCAAGCGCGGTTTGAAAGTGAAGTCGGAACCCTTGGAATCGGTCGTGCGCCAGATGAAAGTGCAGTTGGCGAACGTCGGCTCCGCCTCTTCCCCGGAGACGCTGTTGGGAATGGAAGGCAATCTGGCCGCCCTCTATTTTTCGGGATTGTCGCGGTTGGTGTCGCCGGACGCCCCGCTGCTGCAATTCGAGAACCGCAACCGCCGTCCGCCCAAAGATCGGTTCAACGCCCTCCTGAGTTTCGGCTACGCCTTGCTGCTCAAAGATGTGACCCAGGCGATCCTGTCCGTCGGTTTGGAACCGTCGCTGGGATTTTACCACCGGCCCCGGACGCAGGCATCGCCCCTGGCTCTGGATTTGATGGAAATTTTTCGTGTCCTGCTGGTGGATATGCCCGTCCTGGCATCGGTCAACCGCGGCCAGTGGGACGCGACGACGGACTTCGACCTCTGCGACAACCGCGTGTGGTTGAGCGATCGCGGGCGGCGCAAGTTCGTGGAAATTTACGAGCGGCGCAAGGCGGAAAGCTGGAAGCACCCCGTCCTCCAATATTCCCTGACCTACCGCCGCCTCCTCGAATTGGAAGTGCGCCTGCTGGAAAAGGAGTGGTCCGGCGAAAGCGACGTTTTTGCGCGTCTGACGATCCGCTAGGGGGTGGCAACAATGGCCGAATTGCACCACTGGTACATCGTCGCCTACGACATCCGCTCCCCCAAACGCTGGCGCAAAGCCTACCAACTTTTGCAGGGTTACGGAACCCGCCTGCAATATTCGATGTTCCGCTGCTGGTTGAATCCGAGGGAACGAGAAAAGATGCGCTGGCAGCTCGAATCGATTTTGGCATCGGAAGACGATCTGCTACTGATCCGCCTGTCCGCCCAATGCGTCCGAGAACTGCCGCAATACAACCGCCCCGAAGTGTGGGCATTGGATGAATTGCCGTACCGACTCTTGTAGGGCGTCGGACTGTCGCATGACTTTCGCGATCCTCCCGACGTCGGCTCCTCAAATGCCCCGAAAACCGCCGAACGCCATACCTGGCAGGCATTTTCGGCCGACGAAAGTGCGGATTAGTGCCTGTCAAACCCCGAAACCCTCCGGCTACAAAGCTTTCGGAGATTGCCCGACCCGCATCGACCGACAGTTTTTTCCGCGATCGCCGTTGGGTGGCGAGTACCTTGTAAAATTGATGGAGAAGCTGTCGCTGGAGGTCACTTCAGACCGCGGCGTAAGAATCCTTTGATCGCCATTAGGCGTTGAACACAAATTTGATTACGATTTTTACCTTCCCAGAGCGAGTAAGAATCCTTTGATCGCCATTAGGCGTTGAACACCGTCTGCCGGGGGTCTTCCGCGTCAAGGGCGGCGAGTAAGAATCCTTTGATCGCCATTAGGCGTTGAACACCCGCCGTAACCGTCGTAGGTGCCGAATCCGGCAAATGTAAGAATCCTTTGATCGCCATTAGGCGTTGAACACCCCAGGTGGATGTTGTCGATCCCTGGCGGCATGGCCCGGTAAGAATCCTTTGATCGCCATTAGGCGTTGAACACGTTCCGTGATCGGGGATCTGCCAATTCTCTGAAAGGTAAGAATCCTTTGATCGCCATTAGGCGTTGAACACTTGTAGTATGTCACGCTATGTATGTTGCCTCAAACGTGTAAGAATCCTTTGATCGCCATTAGGCGTTGAACACGAATAGACCACACACCTCCCCTAGCCCGGGAGGTTGTAAGAATCCTTTGATCGCCATTAGGCGTTGAACACAGATGACATACCCTATATTGGTAGATGTAAAGGACGTAAGAATCCTTTGATCGCCATTAGGCGTTGAACACAAATTGAAAGTGTCAATGACTCGACAAATCCTAATAGTAAGAATCCTTTGATCGCCATTAGGCGTTGAACACGTGTAGATACGGCGGGCTTTCTTCTCCTCGGAGAGGGTAAGAATCCTTTGATCGCCATTAGGCGTTGAACACACCAGGTCGGTCGAACAGTTTTGCAAACTTCAAAGGAGTAAGAATCCTTTGATCGCCATTAGGCGTTGAACACTGTCCTCGCCTGCTGCATGACACTATGGGGGAAGTAGTAAGAATCCTTTGATCGCCATTAGGCGTTGAACACATGAAAATAAGAGCAATGTTCTAAATCAAAAAGGGGTAAGAATCCTTTGATCGCCATTAGGCGTTGAACACTATCCGTTTTCAATGCTCACGTCGTAGCCACGCCCCTGGTAAGAATCCTTTGATCGCCATTAGGCGTTGAACACATCTCAATCAAAGTTCCTCAAGAATGGATCGACCTAGGTAAGAATCCTTTGATCGCCATTAGGCGTTGAACACACAGTTCTCGGGGCGATCGCTTCCACTCCACGCGAGTAAGAATCCTTTGATCGCCATTAGGCGTTGAACACTTGAATCTGCTATTGAGAATACACCAGATATATTAGGTAAGAATCCTTTGATCGCCATTAGGCGTTGAACACGTTTGGGCAAACGAGACTGTGCTGGATTCAGCGCCGTAAGAATCCTTTGATCGCCATTAGGCGTTGAACACGAAGTATGACGCGACGGAGAGTATCTGGGGATATCGTAAGAATCCTTTGATCGCCATTAGGCGTTGAACACAATTTGGAAACCGGAAGGGTGCAAAGTACCTTCCAGGTAAGAATCCTTTGATCGCCATTAGGCGTTGAACACTTTTTGCCCCAAACCTTTAAAGATGGGGAATGGGCGTAAGAATCCTTTGATCGCCATTAGGCGTTGAACACAAATACGAACGCAAGGAGGTCAGGCGCTGATGGAGTAAGAATCCTTTGATCGCCATTAGGCGTTGAACGGAAAGAGTTCGGACAATCATCTGATTTCTATCACAGTTGAAAGCAAACGGATAAAGTTTAATCGACGGAGCCAATTTAAAAATGAGCGAACCCAAAACATCCAGAAAACGGCGTTCCAGTTGGTTTGAGCCCGGCAAATCCCTGGAGTATATCACTTCGGGGCTGGAGAAAGCCAAATCTCAAATTCGCATCGCCACGGGATTTTTCACCATCAAGGGGTGGAATCTGATCCGTCGTTATACCAAAGAGAAACAAACTTACCTCCTCGTCGGATTGGACGAGCCGGGAGAAAAGCGGGCCAGAGAAGCGCTCGTCAAGGAAATCATGCGGGATTTGCGGACGGGATTGGATCGGGACAGGCGACAGGCGGTCATCGACCTGGTACAAAAAATCGAGTCCGACCGGTTCGAGATTGTCGATGCCAGGGCAACAGACCACCACAACAAGCTGTACATCTGCGACGGACGGGCGGCAATCCAAACGTCGTCCAACCTGACCGGGAAAGGTCTGATGCAGCAGGTAGAGGGAGGCAACGTCATCACGAATTTCGCCGAGGTGGCGGCGCTCGTCCGCGAGTTTGACGAGTATTTCGCCGGTGCCCAGGATTTGACCCGGGAATTGCTCGATATCCTACGCAAATGGCTGCAATTCGCCTCCCCCTGGGATATCTACCTGAAAACCATGCTGGCTTTCGAGGACGTGCAGCCCCCCCAGACCCGCTATGCCAAGAAACCCGTCTCCTACCAGGTGAATATGATCGCCCAAACCCTGCGGCACCTGCGGGAATTTCGGGGGTCGATGTTGGTGGCATCCACCGGACTGGGCAAGACCGTCGTCGCCGTCCACGTCGCCCTGCACCTGAAAGAAGAGGACGCGATCGATAATGTGTGCGTCGTCGGACCCAAAGCTGTGCGCCCCAACTGGGAAAAAGAAATGCGGATGGCGAGTCTGCCCTGCACCTATTTCGTCCGTCAAATGTTCGACGCAACGAACGCGAAGAAGGACAGCAACCTCAATGACTTTGAGGACATTCTGGAAGAATCCAAGCAACAGCGCTGGCTGTTGGTCATCGACGAAAGCCACGAATTGAGGAACCGCTTCAAGCAAGATTTATTCAGCCGGACGAAAAACCCGCCGGAGCGACTGGCTTTTGTCAGGCTCCGAAAATTTGTCGAAACGGGCGACCTGAGAGTGCTGCTCCTCACCGGCTCCCCCTACGCCAAGGAAATAGAAGACATCAACAATCAACTCCACTTGCTCCCGCACACCGCTTCTACCCGCTCTGATGGGGTTTATTACTTCCTGGAGAAATGCCCCGAATCTCAACATTTATTCGATAGCGAAACCCGAACCCGGAATGCCTGGGCCGTCAAAAATACCGACGACTTCATCAAGCTGTCCGTCGTCAGCCAACTGACGACCCCCCACGTCGCCAAATACTACGGCATTCGGGACGAGTGCGGCACCTACATCGAGTTCGGGGACAATAAAGGCTACGTTCCCGAAGTCATCCTCCACACGGTCAATTTCCCGCTGGTTCTCGCCGACAATTTGACCGAAGCGATATCGGCGGGCTACTTCCAAGTCAATACCAAATCTCCCATCCACAAGCATTTTTTCGAGCGGTTGGTGAAGGTCGCCTGGGCGAGTTCCGCCCTGGCACTCCGGGGCGTTTTAGAATGTATCGTCGATACGCCGGGGGGTGCGAACAGCTACGACCTCAAAAAAATGAGCTTCAAATTTCCTCGGCGAGACAGGGAGGAATGTTTGTCTCCCATCATCGAGGAGTTGAAAAAAATTGGCGGCGATCGCGAAGATATCAAGGTTGTCACATTATCCAGGATCGTCAAAGCGAAAATTGACGCGGGAGAAAAAATCATCATCTTTTGCGAGAGGAGAGCCACGGTCTATTACCTCTACAATCAATTTCAAGTCTTGTTGCCCAAATCAAAAATCGCCGCAACCATCGAAAAAGTCGAGGAGGGCAAATATGAGACAAAAGACAGCAGGGATGTCGAAAAGCTCATCCGAGATTTTGCGCCCGTCGCCAATGGGAGGGTCCAGAACTATCCGGATTCGGATTTAACAAACTACGACATCTTCATCTCGACCGATGCCTACGGAGTCGGCGTCAATATGCAGGACGCATCCGTGGTGGTCAACTACGATATCGACTGGACGCCCATCGGGCCAATTCAGAGGGCCGGGAGGGTGTTGCGGTTTTGGCATTCCCCCCGTACCATCAACATCTACACCTTCGTGCCGACGCTCCCCAAAACCCACAAGAACAGCCCATTCAACTACGACCTGATCGAAATACAAAAGCGGTGGGACAATCTGATGTCCCGCCACCGGGAATCTCGGAAGCTCACCGACCTGCCCGTTCTGACGACAGAAGTCACGCAGCTGGTAGACATGGCGGAAATGGCATCCGAATCCGTCACCGTCGAATCCGCAAAGATGAATTTGGACGCGCTGGCCAGCCTCGATATCTCCCCCTACTACCGGCACACGGCGCAGTTGCAACTCAACCGGGATTATGCCAAATCGCTGCGGGACGACCTGGTGAGTGCCAAAACTTACCCCGGCAAAAAACCGTTGCTGTACCTGCTGCTTTTGCACGACGGCAAGTATCGCGGACTGTTCTACGAACCCGACACCGGGCGCGTCACCGAACCTGAGATTGTCGCCACCTTCAACGAAATCGCCTGCGAAGCGGAGACTCCCACCGCCAACGTCGATTACGAATGGGTGGAAACGATGGGCGATCGCTGCGTCAAGCGCTGGTGTGATGACAACCGGGTGCCATCCGATGAAGTCGAGCGGATCTGCACCCTGTACCTGAAACCGGAAGGGGACGACGGCGATTTGAGCGCCCTGCTCTCGAAGCCAGAGTGAACGCGCAGGGGTACACTGAAGTGATTCGTACAGCACTCCCGCACCCGACACTACTCGATGATGTTGCCCTCATCATCCCGCTCGACTTCGACGATTTCCACATCGAAGCCCTCCCACTCCTGGACAGTGAACCCCGCATCCACCTCCTCGGGAAAGCGGATCGCCATTTTCTCCCAGGCTTCCTCGGCGGTGTGGGCTTTGACGTAGTACCCCTGTCTGGCGATCGGATCGTCGTGGCCCAAACAGTCGTGGGTGTAGAGGGCGTTGCGGGTGCATCTGTATTCTTTCACGGGTTGACCTGACCTGATTGACGTGACCTCTCATGATTAAAGACCTTTCCTACTACAGCAACAAGTTCTCCCGCTTGAGAGTAGACAGGGCGAGGGGCGTGGCTCCCAACAAACCCGTCCTGCTGCTGTCGGTCATCGAACTCATCCGCCGGGGGCAGATCCGACGCAACCGCATCGAACTGTCGCCGGAGTTGATCGCGACGTTCCTGAACCTGTGGACGGATCTCGACATCCAGCGCGACCCTCAAATTGGTCTACCCTTCTTTCACCTGCGATCGGAGGGCTTTTGGCATTTCAGGGCCAATCCCGGCTTTGAATTCGTCGAGTCCAAAAAATCGAAGGTCAAGGTCAGGGCGGTCGGCTCGTTGAGGCAGGCGGTGGCATACGCCTACCTGGACGCGGAACTGTTCGCCATGCTGCTCGATCCCGTACAGAGAACTCAACTGACATCCGCGCTGATCCAAACCTGGTTTGCAGAGCAGACACAACGGGTCGAACACTCCCTGGAGATCGATGCCTTTGAAAATTTGCAGGAACAACTCCGCGCCACCGGCGGCAAAGTGTACAGCCCCGAAGAAGTCGAAGGGGAAGACGAACAGCGGGGAATCGTCCGAGATGCGGCATTCCGCCGATTGGTCATCAACGTCTACGGTTACCGCTGCGCGTTCTGCGGGTTGCAGATATTGAACGGCTCGGAAAATATCGTCGATGGGGCGCACATCATGCCGTTCGCCCAATTCGGCGACGACCGGATTGACAACGGCCTGTGCCTCTGCAAGAATCACCACTGGGCGTTCGATAGCTTCTGGTTCACCATCAACGACGACTACACCATCGAAGTCGCCGACACCCTCCACGAAGATTCGCCCGACGCCCCGCCCATGAAACAGTTCCGGGGGCGACGGCTCTGGCTCCCCAACAACGAACGGTATTGCCCGAGGGCGGATGCGCTGGCTTGGCACCGACGGGCATTCGCGGACAAAACGGCGTGAGCGTCGCACTCAGAAAGCGACATTAATTACAATTAAAAATCCGATCCTTTACAGGATACAAAATAAGGACAATTAAACCTCAAATCATGTCAGAAAAAATGGAAAAATTGCGGTCGTACTTGAAAGTACACGCGGAGTTTTGCACCACCGCCAACAGCAGATTTGATGCCCAATACAAATGCAATGAATCCCTGATTCTCGCCTACGGCATCCCGTTCGAGAAGCGGGTCGATCCGGCGCCGATTCCGGGCGAACCCAAGTCCTGCTACAAAAACTGCTACGAGGGGCTGCTGCTGCACTCCAACTGGCACTACTGCGAGGGGTTCGCCACCCACGAAAACCTGCCGCTGGCGTTGATTCACGCCTGGTTGGTGAACGATCGCGGCGAAGTCATCGACCCGACCTGGACGAATCGAGGCGGAACCGCCTACTTCGGAGTCGTCTTCGAGCGGAAGTTCGTGGGGGAAAGGGTGGAAGCGGCGCGGCAGTACGCCATCCTGGACAGCGATTACAAGTTCGACTTCCCGCTGCTCAAATACGGATTCGCGGACGGGATGTTGAATCCCAAGTTTCACTCGCGATCGCGGGAGGGAAGGCGACATGAATGAAAATCCCGAAGACCGATATCCGCTGTACGTCCACCACCCCAGACCCGATTTCCCCGCAGATGGCGGGGAGTACCGCATCATCCTGTGGCGTTGGGATCGGGCGATACTCGACCTGGAAAAGGAGCCGAACTGGGAGGCGATCGTCCGGGCGATACTGCACCTGCACGGTCGCGTCGGCGAGTGGGCGGAGTTTTACGGGATGCGGGCGGGGACAGTTCCGGGCGATGTCGAACAGACCGACGACAGCCGCGCCGTCTTCGGAAGCCCCGAGCGAGGATTCCTCTGCGTCGAGATACCCGTGTCCGTCGAAAATCTGCAGACGGGGGCATACGTCCGGACTCCGGTTTACGCCGTCGCATCCATTCCGCCCGAGGCGCTGTTCCGAAATTTCAAAATCGCGTCGGCCAGGGGGATGCACGGCCACTGGCCCTCCCACGTCTGCGATGCGATCGAGGCGGTCATCACCGAATCCATCCGGGAGCTGCCACCGCACTCACCCGAAGAAAAGATCGACGAAGCCCACTTTGCCTTCCTACGGGACTGGGTGAATTCGATTGCGAAGCGGTCGAACCGATGACCGTCGGGCGGCTGCACCCTGTCAAATCCTCATTCAATCAGCCATGAACTCGAACCAGCAACAATCCACCGTGGAACAAACCGAAGCCATCCTCGCCATCCAGAATGTGGCGGGACTCCTCGCCGGGTCGGTCGAAGAACTGGGCTGCGAGGTTGATACCCTGACTTTCACCCAATGGAATCTCATCAAGGAAACCGCCGCGCAACTGGAGGATACCCTGGCGATCCTCAAGGAAATCGCGGCGGACGCCGACAAACGACCGTGAGCGGATGACTCCGTGCGGGGGGAGGGGGGCGGCTGTGTCCTCAGTCGCCTTTCAGTCGATGCGCCATCATTTCTTAACACCCAAACGTTCGCACGGGAAGATTTATACTATCAAGATGAAAGATTCCCCTCGGAGGCGCGGAAATTGACACCCCCCCGCCTTGGCGAAGCGATCGCGGCGGTCGCCACAGAAAGGCAACCGAACACTTCGACGCCCTGCCCGGTTCGATCGGATTGCTCCGTAGCTTTGAATCGGAACAACTGCAAAGAATCGTGAAGGTGAGCGTCGCATTATCCGGAGGTTAAATGTTCGATCCAACTCAAATCCGTATCGACGAGCAGACGCCCGCGATCGCCGACCTGATTCCGAAGATCGACATCGAGCGGTCGGAGGCGTGGGACACCTGCACCAATTCCCTGTTAATCGAATCGATCCTGGTGCGGCTTCCCATCAAGGATTTCTGGCTCGACAGCCGCGAGGTGCAACCCTTAAAAATCGTGGACGGTCGAAAGCGGCTGTGGGCGATCGCACATTACCTAGACGACGGCTACCCCCTCACCTGTCTGGACTACCTTGCCGAGCTGAAGGGGTTGCGGTTCGGGCAATTGCGTCGGGGATTGCAGCGCCGTATTTTGGAGACGCGGCTGATCGTCCGGTACATCAAACCGGGGACGGCGCCGGAAAATTTCGAGTATTTGAAGCAGTTGATCGCCGTCCACACGAAAGGATGAAGCCAAAGTATTGTGGAGAACAGAAGATGAAAACATTAAATGGGGGGGAGACGCTTTTCGTCTTGAGCCCGGATTTAAGCATTAAGGAAGTGTTTGTCGTTCAAACCAAACGTAAGTACGCCTATGCCAAGGATGAAAATGGCTCCGAGGTAGTGATTGGCCGATGGAGCCAAGACGGGCGGTGGTGTCTGAAAAAGCCAAAGTCTCAGCCGCAGGACTACTACTTTGAGAACTTCGAGGAGGCAGAAGCGTACCGCCGAGAGATTGTAGAGGAGTTCGACCCTGACCGGATGCCTGCTCCTCAGCAGACGAAGACCGACTGGACGAAGAAGGAGCTGCAAGACCTGTTTCTACTGGGTGTCGAGAAAGGGCGGGAGGGCTACGGCATCCCCCCGGAACCCGACAACCTGGGGAGTATCGCCCTGGCAAAGGGGATGAAGTTCGGGCTGACACTCAAGATCCAGATGGACGAAACCGTGGAATATCTTATGAGGCAACAGACGCTCACCGAAGAGGAACGGGAGGCGGCTTCGGCGGAAATGGCGCGGCGCTTCCGAAATGCTCAGGCGGCACGGTTGAGAGAAATGGAGAGATTCGAGTGAAACGGATGTGGGCTACGATTACACGGCGGAATTTACGGTGAGATGATGGACGCGATCGCCGTTCGATTCACGCTCGACCCGCATTCGGCGCGATCGCACCTCCATCCCCCCTCTCCCAGAACCGCGTCGGCCCCGGACGGGCGGATAAGAATTGTAAACCGACGGCATCGGACGCGGGCGGGCGGGGATAAGCTGGAGGCAAAAATCCGCAGCCGGGAGCATCACCATGAGCGAACCCGAGAACCCCGACAAATACCACCTCGACCCCCCCATCGACCCCGACACCGGGGACATCCGCATCCCCGAGAACTTGGAGGAAGCGATCGCGAAACTGAAAGCGATGCTGCACCCCGAGTACCTGGACGAAATCAAAGCCATGCCGATGAACGAATTCGCGGCGACCGCCCACTTCGATCTGGGACTGTGGCTCAGGAATAACTGGGGACTGTGGCGCCAGAGCCCGCTGGCACAATCGCTGGATGGGTTCGATGCCGACGGCAAGTCCGACCGGATTCTGAAAGAATTTTGGCGATCGCTTCAAGAGTGACCCGACCATTGCCGTCACCGCTGGCTGGGGTGAATCCCCTCGACTCCGGGCCGGATGGTCTGGGTTGCGACGGCTTCGGCTGGGAATGTTCCCGACTCGCCGTGCAGGCGGTCGCCCTTTTCCACGACAAAGACCCGCCTCAAGAAATAAGGCCGGCCTCCCCTGGGGATTTCGGACGGTTCGGGGGCGTCGTCGGAGAGGTCGGCGTACCCGACCAGGATGTTCCCGCCCCGCTTCAGTTCCGCCACCCGCGATTTCGCGATGCCCCGCCGCCTCGGAAGCGTCGCCGTCCACACCCGAACCCAGGGATACGCCTCCACATCTTCGAGCCAGGTAATCGCCACCTCGTGCTCGATGTCCGCCCTCACCATCATCCCGCTCCCTCCCTTCGCCTGTTGAAACTCATCTCCCCTAGAACAACCCGTCGAGTTCCGATTCGATATCGGCGGCGCCCCGGTGAACGTCGCACCACCGTTGTCCGGCGCGGATGGGTTCACCGCAGGCGGGGCAGTGGTCGGGAAACTCGGATGGGTCGGGTAGCTCCCCGGTTCCGTCGCAGGTGGGGCAGATGATGTCATAGCGCTGATGGACTCCCGGTTCTGCGGGAATGTGAATCAACTTCCGTCCGTCGCAGTCTGGGCATTTCATGACTGGTCCTCCTTTTGTTCTAGGGGAATTATCCTCGTTCCGCACCGCGTCAGCTTGTCACCGGGGCGGGTCAGTTCGCGCACTCGTCCTCCATCTGTTCTGGGGGAAAGGTTCACCGCCCTCCCCCGCATTCCGTCCGTTGGTTCTAGGGGAAACTCAGCGTTCCACCACGCGATCGCCCACCCTAACCTGAGCGGCGGTCAGGGGCAGGGCATCGCACCCGTCCATGTCGAGGTCGAGGTCGATGGCGATGCCGAGGCGGTGCAGCAGTTCATCTGCGGACAGGTGTTCCCAGTCGGGGTGACGGTACCGCCGCCCGTCCCAGGTTGCCGTCACCAGGGCGAACTCCTCGCGGTAGAGGAAGTTTCCCCGCATCATCCGTTCCGCCCGTTCCCAGCCGTGCCGCCGCACCAGTTCCGCCCTGCGGTTGTGCCTCGGGTAGTGTTCCACCCATTGAATCGGGTCGGTCAACTCGAACTGCCGCCGCACCAGGGTCATGACATTCTCCACCGAGTTGGTGACGCTGGTGCCGGTGTCCTCCTCGTCCAGGTCGCTCATCACCGCGACGGTTCCCTTCGCCCGCCGCCACACCCGGACCCGGCATTGGCTGTCCCAGTCGTACCAGCTTCCGTTGCCGAACCCGACCCACCGAAACATCGCGTCGATGTCCGCTTTCATTTTGCCTCCTTCTGCTCCAGATAAATTTTCCGACTTGCGGATGGCGTCAGCCGTCCTTTTCCCCGGCAAATAAACCCGCGCCCGCCCGCATCTTTTCCATTTGCCGACACCTTTTCCCCCAGAACAAAATGGCGATCGCGGCGCATTTTTGATGCGACATTTCCGGCGTTCGGACTGGTGCGATCGCGGTCGAAACGGACCATTGCGGTGGCGGTGGCGATATGCTGAAAGGAGTCGAGTGATTGCAACGACCATGAACCAATCAGAGCTGATCGATGTGGTATCGGATAAGCTACAGATGCACAAAGGGGACGTGAAGGAGGTGGTGGATACCTTCCTCAACTGCGTCAAAGAGACGGTGGAAAAAGACCAGAAAGTGCTGCTGGTCGGCTTCGGCACCTTCACCAAGCGGCTGCGCCCGTCCCGGCCGATTCCCGTCGCCAATACCCAGGAACTTCGCATGAGCCGGGAGCAGTATTACCCCCACTTCAAAGCCTCCATCCCGTGGCGGGAAGCCCTCAATCCCGCACCGCCTCCGAAAAAGAAATCCAGAGCCAAAAAAACCGAGGCTAAGACAGCCCCGGCGAAGAAGCGGGCGACCCGCAGGCGGTGAAACAATCGGCGGAACTTATCTCATCCGCGATCGCTGTCGGTATCAAAGAGGGAATCGAGGGACTGAATCGAGTAGCCGTCCCGCTCTTCGAGGAATCCTTGGAGATGTGAAATCTGCACCTGCAAAATGGACAGATTACGGCGCTGCATATGAAAGCAGGCGTCGATGTCCCGCTTATTATTTTTGATCCGAGTTTCCAGCCGACCTAGGGTTTTATTGTAATGCTGGGACAGGCGAAAGACGACGGTGGCGAGTCCAATTGTCCCGGTCATAAAGAAACTCGCCAGCGTCAAGATGACGGACAAAATTTCGGTGTCGATGACAATTTGCGAGAGAAGCATGGCAACGGAAAATAAATCGGTTACTCTATTTTCACTTTTTTTGGTGTATCCTATTTCTGTAATCCGCAACTTACGGAATCATTAAATATCGAGATTGCGGATTTTAAATTTTCCGAGCTTCAGGAGTAAGATATGACCCTTGCAGCAGCAACGAGAGATGCGGTGGCGTCGGCGATGGCCGGCAGCGGACTCCCATCGGCAGAATTCTTCGGCAGTTTGGGCGTGAGCGGCGACCAACAATTCGCCAAGGATTGGGTAAGTTTGGCATCGGCAGCCAAAGCCCTCAACGATGCCCACGAATATCCGGCCGGCACCTCCCGCGTGTCCCCCATCAGCATCCGGGAGTCCGAGCGGATCTGCGATGTCACCGTCACCGCAATTGTCTCCAGCCTCGCCCCCCGGAGCCTCATCACCGCGCCGGACGAATCGGGACCCAACGGCTACCTGGGCGTGGCGGGCATCGACCTGAGCGGCAATCCCCTGCTGTCCGATTCGCCGTTCTTCCAGACCGCATTCACCGTCAGTCCCCTCCAGGTACTCATCGACGCCGCCATCATCCTGAATACCTTTGACACCAGCGCGACGGCGGATGAGTACGACCAGAAGATCCGCATCTCCGGCGGCGAAGTTTCGGGCAAACAATACCGGCTGCGGGCGAATCTAGAGACGAACCTGTCGAGTCCGCTGCTGCCGACCTACGCGGATGTCCTAAACTACGCCTGATCCGCGCTCCCTTTTCTTCCAGCTTTCTCCTACCTTCTACCTTCTACCGATTCCCCCGCACCGGGGGATTTTTTTATAACCGACGCGGAGGCGATCGCGTGGACGACATCACGATTCAACTGCTGCTGGACGCCGGACTTCAGGGCGTGGCGATCTACCTGATCTGGAGCGTCCTCAAACAGAACCAACACCTGATTGAAGAAATCCGGCTCCGGGACAACGAGGAGCGGGAAAACTTGATGCGGGTCATCGATCGCCTCGCCGACCTCATCGAAGAAGGCCGGGGCGATTCCCGCTGACTCTCATCGGTACCCCCAGGCCACCGCCACGGTTTTGGAGTACACTTGCCCGTCCTGGCGGTGCAGCGTCTGCGTCCACAGGCGACAGGTACAGTTGGGACCGCCGAGGGTGTCGGTGAGGTCGGGCAGTCGGCCGGCGTCGGCATCCCGGGATACCGAACCGAGCCGCTTCAGGGGTCGGTCGATGGACGAGGCGACGTACACGCCCGTCCCCGTGCCGATGCCGTCCGCCATCAAGCCCATCACCCCGACGTTGCAGTTGGCGCCGAGGGGAATTTTGATGGCGTCGCTGGGGGGGTAGACGTTGCGGGGGTAGCCTTCGACCGGCAGGGCTTTGGGCGGATGCTGCTGGGAATTGGGGTCCGGCACCGCGGCGTACTCGCCCCAGATAATTTGAGCCAGGTCGTTGTGCTGGCAACCCACCGCCTGGAAGACCTGCAGGTTAGGCGTTTCCTCCTCGGAGCGATCGATGATTTCGTCGCCCCACATGACGAAGCAGATGCCGGCCGTGGACCCCTCCGACGCTCCCTCCCGGTGGATGCCGTTCCAGAAAGCCGCGGCCCAGTCGTGCAGCGTCAGGATTTTCAACCGCAGCCCCGGCTCGAACCCCGGCAATTCTCCATTCGGGTGGGGGATGACGGCGACGGGTTCGGTGAAGGCGAGGGACTGGAGGCGGCGGCGGTGTTCGGCGGGCAGGTCGTAGGCGGTGGTGGGAGTGCCGTCCGGAATGCCCCAGGTGTCGGCAAAGGTGCGGTAGGCATCGGCAATCTGCCTGTAGAGTCCATCCCGCAGCGCTTTGGGGGTGTCGTTCAACAAGTCGAGCAGCGGGTGGAGGGCGGACGGGAGGATCTGTTTGACCCGCTCCAGGTACGCCTCCTCGATCGCGTCCCCCATCTCGTTCCACTCATCGATCAGGTCGGGTATCGACACCGGGGATGCTGCCGCTCGAATGGCGATCGCCAAGTCCTTTGCTTGCCCGATGCGATCGGCCATCTGCTGTTTGATGGCAAGGATGCGATCGCGCACTTCGCGGATGCGGCGGCGGCGCTCCTCGACGTAAATCCAGGGGGTGGGGTCGGACCCGCCCGGACCCTTGCCGTGATTCATCGCCTCGGACATCTGCCGGCCGTACCAGACGTTGGCGCGGACGGCGAAGTTCACCATATCGCGGGTGTAGGGTTCGCAATGGCGGTCGAACACGGCGATGGTCGGAAAATAGCCCCGGTAGTGGGCGAGGTCGCGAGCCAGGTCGGTGTAGGGGCGCCAGTAGGAGTTCACCACGTCGATCATCTTCGAGACGGAATCGGCGCCCACATTTCCCTGGGAGTCGGCGGCAGGGATGGGGAACGACTTGTAGGCGTCGGGGTGCTTGTAGATGCTGTTTTTGATCCAGGGCGCATCCCCGGCTCCCTCGACGATTTCCTTCACCCTGGCGATGCCGACCTCGTTGTGGTACAAATTATTTTTCATCCGGTCTACGGCCGTCTGCATCTCTTGGCTCAGGAACGCGATGACGGTCATCTCCGCCTCCCCGCCCGTTTTCTGCCCGGTCCGCACGTCGATATTCGGAATCTTGACCGCGTACTTCAGCGTCCCGTTCGCCTGCGATCGCATGATCAGGTTGGAAATCACGCCGGTCTTATTGTCCATCGCCCGCAATGCCACCCGTTCGAGGTCGCCGGTGATGGGCTCTTTGGCGAACTTCTCGACGGTGGGCGGCGTGCCGTAGAGGGTATCGAGCTGCCGCGCCTCCGCCATGATGCGGGGGTAGCGACTCCCCTCGACAATCTGGTACCAATCGCCGTCAAAGTCACCGCCGATCTGCGCCGCCGTCCGGGTATTGAACCAGATGGAACCCCGGTTGATATCCAGATGGGGGTTGGTGCCGCGGGCATTCACCCAGGTTTTGATGTCGCCCCAGTGACGGATGGGGTTGCGAAAGATGAGGTGGCGGCCCGGACTCACCGAGCGGGTGGCGAAGGTGTCGTCCATCAGCGTCTCGTCCGGCAGGCCGATGGCGGATACGAAGGCGGGCTTGCCGTTGATTGCCAGCCGCCGCCACCGCCGCGCCAGCCGCTCTCGGATGCGGGTCGCCATCCAGGGGTGGTGTTGGAGTTCGCCCCACTTGTCCGAGTCCATGATGTCGAGGAGCGGGTCGGTGTAGAGGTCATCGTCCGCCTCGTCGTCGCCCTCGAAATCTTCTTCCTCGCCCACGCTGCCGGAAAAGTCGATGTCCGCGTCCACGCCCGCCCGCAGCA
The DNA here is from genome assembly GCF_055795065.1 of Lyngbya sp. CCY1209. NCBI lineage: Bacteria > Bacillati > Cyanobacteriota > Cyanophyceae > Oscillatoriales > Microcoleaceae > Lyngbya > Lyngbya sp. CCY1209. The sequence goes on along the minus strand of NZ_JAYFER010000395.1, from coordinate 20,880 downwards.
CCGCCGAGAGCCGCTTCGGAGAATGGTAAGCCGCGGCGATTTCCGCGCACTCTGCCTCGGTGGGCGGGACGATATCCAATTCGAGGCTCTCCCAACTGAACCAAGCCCAGAGCATCTGACTCCCCTTGGCCGTCCGCGGCTCCTCGACGTAGTTGACCACCCCGATGTAGGTTTCCTCCACCGTCTTCGTACCCGACGGCGGCTTGTGGCCCTTCGCGCCGCTGTGGGGCAGAATCAGGTCGATGCCGCGATCGCCGTCGTATTCGAGCCACCAGGTACCGAGGTCATCGTCACCCGGATCGGGGTTGGCCGTGACGGTTCCCTTCCAGACGTAACGCCCGGGTATGCCGACCCGGATTTGCATGGGGGTGTCGGACGCGCCGATGGCCTGGGCGAAATCGGGGGTGCATTTGGCGTGGGCGTCGCCGGGGAGGAATGCCTCCTTGTAGTCGTGTTCGATGCCGGAGCCGCCCTTCATCTTGCGGCGCTCCTCCGGGTCTTCCTCGTCCACCCACAGAATCCGCAGGTTCGAGAAATGGTGGATGACCCGGCATTCGGTTAAGAGTATGCTGCCGTAATTGATGCGGCCCATGCTGTCCTTGAAGTAAACCTCGCCCACGTTGCCGTCCGTGAAGATGAAGTTGCCGTGGGTCCGCGCCGACCCCGCGATGTCCAGGTACAGCCGCGACTTGCGATCGCCGACGGGAGCGCCGGCGACGAGGGGAATGCCCTTCCTCATGCGGTCGATGAGCAGCGCCTCCACCTGCGAGTCCAGTTTGATGCCGGGATCGACCGCGCCCACCACCATGAGTAACTCCGGGTGCATGGCGCGGATCAGGTTGTTGTGGTAGGTGATGGTAGAGTCCAACCACTCCTGGCCGCCGAAGTCGTACACCGCCATCTCGGTCTTGTATTTCGGCTTTTTTTCAAACTTTTGTTCTAGGCGCTTCATCCGTCGTCCGCCCCCGTCTAAAAGGAAGGATAAGAACCAGGATAGCGGTGGCGGTTTAGGTAGGCGAAACTCTGCGCTTCCACTCCTCCGAATATTTTAAGATTTCCGAGGGTTGACGGTATCGCACCGAGCCGGTATGATAGGTCAATTCGGAAAGCGAGTCTGAATCGACCGAGGTCGAATTGCGTTCCTCATTGGGGTGAATAGCCGAAATGATGCGAGTACAAAGCGGGGGCAAATGCCCCTTTTTTTTTGCTGCAAATTAGCGCGGGCGGGCATCTTTTTCCCGCCGTCCGCATCGCGTCAGAGGGGACGCTTCGTCGTCCAGATGCCACCGACGAGTTCGGCGCCCATCTGCCGCCGCAGGTCGTCCAGCAGTTGCGTCGCCCGTCCATCTTCCAACTGCTCGCGGCTGTTGATATCGACGCACAGGTGCGGCGTCTCCGCCAGGTCGAATGCCATGCCGTACAGTTCCGCGTAGCCCGACAGGTCGGCGGATAGGGCCAGCACGTCCTCCGGCAGTTCCCGCTTGCTGGTTTCGACGAGGGAGATGGTGCAGTTGTAGTCGCCGGGTTCCGTCGAGTTGCGGCCGTAGATGTAAACTTTGCTGGCCAGTTTCAGATCCACATCGTACTTGCGCTTCAGGGCGATCGCCCCGAAGATGAGCACCGCCGCGATCGCGAACGGAGCCAGGGACGAGGAACCCCACCCCCGAGACGATGCCCGCTCCCGGCCGGATGGCAGTCGGGTGTCACCGGGGGCCGGCACGATGGTGCCGACGCCGGGATTGAAGACGACACCGGGAATTTTCGGGGCGGTGGGGATGGTGAACACCGGGGCGGTCTGGGTCGCCTCGAACGTCGGGAGCGATCGCATATCCATTGGGTCGATGGGGCGATCGTGGTAGAACGCCGCCGTTTTGATCGCCATCGCCCGGGCACCGCCGGCCCGTTCGGCTTTGAGCAGCACCGCCGATGCCATATTGGATGCGGGGATGAGGTCATCGCTCGGGCAGCGGGTGAAGGTGCGGAGGATGATTTCGAGCATCCCCGGCAGCCCGACGTCGAGGGACGTGGAGTAATCCGATACCTTCAGGTTTTTTGCCACCCGTTCGATATCCGCCTGCAACCGCTTCCCCCCCGGCGTGACGCGGCGCAGGATTTGGGCGAAGGTCTGGTAGGCGCCGGATAGGGCGGCGGCATCCTCGTACTTCTTCGAGTTGATGTACCGGTTCACCGAGTGGCTCGTCTCCAGGAAGCGGCGGGTGTGGGCTTGAATCCTCACCTTCTCCTCATCATCGTCGGGCAGGGTGGCGACGTAGCGCTCGAACGGCTCCAATGCCAGCAACTCATCTTCGAGCTCCGGCGTGTTGGGGTCATCTTCCTGCTGGGCACTCAGTCCGGCCATCACCTCCCGCGCCTTGGCGAGGATGCCGATGATGCCCGCCACATTCCCCGCCAGCAAGTCCCGGCAGAAGGGGGACACGTTGAATTTTGGATCTCCGTTCCACTGCATATCACGCCCCTTTGACGATGACCGCCCAGTGTCCGCCCGTCACAATTTGGCGGTCATTTTCCCGGAGAATCAATTGCCGGTACTGCCCCGTGCAGATGTATCGCCGGGGGTAGGGCGCGTCCGCTTCAAACGGCCACACCTTCCACTTCGGGCAGGCCCACAACATGGATTGAATCAGGGTGTAATGCTCGGTCAAATAATCGTAGCTTTCGACGGTCGCAGTCACGTTCCCCTTGTCGTCGAACGGGAAGCAGGGTAGCAGTTGCGACAGTTGTTTGAACGTCGCCCATTGGGTTTTGCCGGACGCGGAATAGCCCGATACATTCGCATCGGTAAAGGACAGCATCTCCAGCAGGTGGCCGTGGCTTTTGGGCTTCTCGAACAACCCCCGCAACTGCACCTGGGGGTCAATCGCGCCGCCGAGTTGATTGAAGGTTCGGTGCCAGTTTCCCTCGTCCATCGTCCGCATTTCCATCGAATTTTCCTCCCCCCGCACCGGGTCAACGCCACCTCCATTGTGCAATATTTTACCCGACCGGATGTCGGCGATCGCGGCGGGAAATCGGGCGGCAAAACCGGGGGAAAACGGCCGGCATTTTCCCCCACAAATTATCGCCACCGCCCATCCGCAAAACCTATCGCGCCGATCTATCATGGGTGGGAGAGAGGAGCGCAGACGGCGATGGACTTAGAAAAAGAATTCGAGGTCGAACGGTCATTCCGGGAATTTAAACGGTGGTCGCAGCAGCGGCAGCAGGAGATCGAGGCGATTATCCGCGAAGCCGGATTCGATCGCGCCCAATTTATCGAATATTACCGGTCCAAAAAACTCCCCGCCGACATCGAAGGGGGTGCGCTGGCGGATCGGGTCGCCTTCATCCGGGCGGTCGTGCAGATCGACAAGGTGCTGATCATCGACCCCGGCCCGGACTAGGACGAAGCCGGACGCGGCTCCATCCCATCAGTCGAGCAGGGTTTCGAGGACGGCGCGATCGAAGAAGTAGGCGCGGTGGGATTCCGCCGTCAACTGTTGCGCCAGGGATACCCGCAGCGAAATCGCCTCAGCCCGGAAGCGGTCGCTTCGGACTCCCCGGTGTAGGGGAACCCGGGTACACAGCCAATCCCGATCCGAATAAAAATCGACCCATTCCGCGATCGCGTCGCGGTGCAGGCATTTCTCGACTTCCGCCCTGATCCACGTCGAGATCGCCGCCATCATCTTCAGCGGCGTTCCCAGCGTCACGAACCGCACCGCCTCCCCGGGGCGGAACCGGTAGTCCGCCAGACAATCGACCGCCAGCACCGACCCCAAACTGTGAGCCATGACCGTCACCCGGCCGTAGTCCCCCGAGTCGAATACGTCGGCCAGAGCGCCGGTCAGCCGGTGCCGCAGCCGATCGCGCAGCGTCGCCACCCCCCCCACCGTGTCGTCCTCGGCGTAGCGAACTATAAAATCGAGCAGGTGGATCAGCACGTTGATGGAAATGGGCAGAAAACTGAGGAGGGCGCTCGTCACCAACCAAAGCTGCCACCCGCCCAGCGCCTGCCCCCACCGCCCCAACGCCTCAGCCCACTGACTCGGCAGTTGAAATCCGAGGGCATTCGGGTCGGTGCCGATCGCCGTCATCGCCATGATGACCGTGCCGTACTCCCAAGCCGCGATCAATCCCAGGATGGCGGTCACTTGCAGGAGGAATATCCCCGACATCCGGCCGATTTTGAACGACGCGGACAGCCAGTAGAGCAGCAGGTAAATCCCCCGAAATACGCGGTAGCGGATGGTTCCCTCGTTCAAATCTTCGACCAAATCCCGCCAATAAATTTCGTAGATATCCACCGTCTTCTTCGCCCCGCCCTGGGATTCAAATGTGAACCGACGGCCCGATAGCCCCGCGATCTTGACCGGCTCCGGCTCCATGTACGCCCGCCGGTCTTCGAGTCGATTGGCCAACCCCAATGCCAGGTAGCGGTCGATGTAATAGTCCTTCTCCTTCGCGTCAAATCCCGGCACGAATACGATCGCGTCCCTGGCCCCTCCATGACTTTCCCTTTCCATGTCATCATCTCTCCGATATCGGTTTACCTCGACGATACACCGCATTCACGAGGTTTCTTTTCGTGGTGGACGCACTGTCGCGATCGCACCCCACCTTTCCCCCGCCGACCGCACCGCGTCAGCATTAAAACGGATCGACGCTGGCGCGAAGAGGGGGTTTGCGGTTGTTTTTTGGAGACGCAGATGATTATTCTCGAACCGTTCGATATCAACCAGTACAACACCGAGAAAGTGAGCTGGCAGATCAGTAAGAACACTTATCACATTGGTCCGGGATACTGCCCCGAATTCCGCATTCTCGGTCGCAGTGTTTACTTAGTCGAGGGGCAAACGCTGAAAGAGTACCGCGAACAGCTCTGGAAGTCTATGCATAGTTACCACTTTCAGCGATTTTTGTGGGATAAAGACTGTCAGAATGTGATGTTTATTTGGCAAAAGATTTCCGGTCGTGGCTTGTCGGAAGTTGCTGAGTTGGCGTTGCGCGATTTCAATGGCGATACCATCAAGGTCATCTATACGGGCGATCGCGAATTTGCAGAAATGATGATTCGTGCCGCTCGTTGGACTGCCTCTCAGATGAACGTTCCCTCCTAGAATTGAAAAATCATCGCGCCCCCGGCTCGTCTGTCGGGGGTTCTTTTTTTACGCATTCACCATCACAAATGTGGAGTCTCAAATCATGACATTAATCGACGAATTGACCGACCACACCGATGCCAGTTTGTTGGAAGGAATCGACTGCGGCATCGCCCATTATGAATTGACGATTCTGCCCGACGGTACCCTCGCAGAAGTCCACCTGCACTTCGACACTACCGACGATCGCGATCGCTGGTGTGAAGTGAACGACTTCGAGCCGATCGGCATCCGCACCGACAACAAACCGAACGGGATTGAGGGGTTCGCCAGTTGTGAATTGCGCTGCATCCTGTCCTGCCGTTAATCGTTGATATCCCCGCCCCCTCGAAAGTGTCGGCGCTGGCGCGAAGAGGGGGATTTGGGATTGTCCGCCGTTTGGGTGGGCAGTCCCTTTCCATTGTTGTCATTCAGGTAAAGCTCATGTTGACCAAACAACAGAAGAACGACTACTTGCTCAAACGCAAGCCCATCGGTGAAGGCAAGCTCGATCTCGATTGCCTCTTCTGCGTGGAAGACTTCGACCCGACCGAACACGAAGGTCACTGCAAACTCGGGCTGAATCAGTGCCAAGACTGTCCCTATTTCCATATGGATGAAGAGATCGTCGAATGGACGCTGTTCGCCTGGGAGCAGTACCCCGACTATTACGCATAAACTTCGACCGATTGCCCCGTCCTTTGTGGCGGGGCTTTCCTTTTTTTTTACCCATAAATCGCACATCACACGAGGAGAAATACCGTGACCTTTCCCAAAGATAAAGCCGTCACCGCCCACTTCACCGGGCACCGACCCCAGCACATCGGGCGCCTCCACCTGGAAGTCCGGGAGTGCGTCGAATGGTTGGTGGAATACGCCACGGAGCGCGGCATCAAAGTGTTCGTCAGCGGCATGGCCTGCGGCGTCGATCTGACGGCGGCGAAGTACGTCATGGATCTAATCGACGGGGGAGCCGACCTGTACCTGGTGGGCGCGGTGCCGTTCCCCACTCACTGGCAGAAGTGGCCCCGCTCGACGCAGGACGAGTACGCGGCGTTGGTGAAGCGGATGAAGCGGAGCGATCGCTGCAAGGTGTGCCTGGTATCCGACGGCGGCTACTCCATCGAGAAGCTGACCCGCCGCAACGAGTGGATGGCCGATCGCGCGTCGATGTGCCTGGGCGTGTACCTGGGCACTCACGGGCGGCAGGGCGGCACCTACCGGCAGTTGCAGTACAGCAGCTCTCGGGGACTCCACACGATCTATTGCGACCCGGCAAACCTGCGGATGTACCAAGTTCTGCCCCATCAAGAGGTCGGTTAGTCCGCGACAGAAAACAGTTGGGATGGTTCGCCTGCGGGCGGGCCGTCCCTTTTTTTTTAACCGTCATTCCGACCCATTTCTCATCCGCAAATCATCCGTCAATGGTGGAGAAAAGAACGACGGAACGCATTTTAAATTTACTCGAACCGTTGCTCGAAGATTTCGACCGCGACGCCTTCGTCGCCGGAGTCGGGGACTGCCGCGCCACCGAAAATCATGCGGGGGATATCGTCCTCATCCACCTGCGGTTCGAGTCCGCCGCCGCCGCTCAGTCCTGGGCGATAGGTGCGCTTCGCGGATCGCCTGGGAGTTCGCCGCCGCCCACCGGGGCGATCGCGAGGCGCTGGGCTTCATCGAGGGGGAACCGATTGCCGTCGTCCTCACCTGGTAATGTCCCCCATCCGTCACTCACTGACGCTGGCGCGAAGAAGAGGTTTCGGGATTGTCCGTCCGACCGGATGGGCAGTCCCATTTCACATTCTGATTGGAGACAACAATCATGTTCGTTATCGAATCGATCGCCGAGTCCATTCTCTTCCGTACCCGGATCGCCGTCGGAGCGATCGCGCAATTCGCCTTCGGATTGATGCGCTTCGAGCAATTGGAGCAATTCGTCGTAGGTTGCGATCGCGATTCCTTCATCGGCCGCATCGCCAACGTACAACTGACGCAACGCGACGAATACATCGCACGACACGTCCCCGAAGCGTTCTTGGATTCGCTGTATTCCGACCCCGAATAATTCGGTCAATTGCCCTACATAGAGGCTTGTCCCAGGCATGACGTTAAACTGCCTATTCTTTTGCTCACTCACTTTGGAGAAACATGAACGAAACCGTGATTCAAGATAAATTCCTTTGGCGATATATTGTTCGCCCTCTCACTCAAGAGTCGGCAACTCCCGTCGAACTCGACGCGACGCACCTTGAAGCTCTTGAGCAAGTGAAAACGCTCATCGAAAATGGTGAGTTCGACCAAGAAGCCTCGCAAGACGGCCGCGTTTTCTACGGCTCCTTTAACGGTGACAGCCTTTTGCCCTCTTTAAATTGCCTCATCTCGGCGATCGAACGGTTCGGTTACTGCTGCGTCATCGATTGATTTCCCAGCCCCGCCCCCCGGCGGGGTTTCTTTTTTTTAAATTCATCTCTCCTCCATCCGTCAGCGGCCGACGCTGGCGCGAAGGAGGGAGTTTGGGATGGTTTGCCCTCCGGTGAGCCGTCCCCTTTCCCATCAATTGAATTGGAGAATACCCCATGAAAGATTACTCGCAAATGCCCGTTGAATACCTGGAAGCGACCTGGCAGACCGACCCGGAAGCGAAAGCCGAGTTGGAACGCCGCCTCCAGCAGATGTTGGGATTGAATTTCCTGCCCACCATCGTCGAGAACCCGCTCACTCCGGAAGAACTGGAGATGCTGCACCGCCTCGACGATGACGACCTCGAAGACCTGGAGTTCTAACATCATCAGCCCCGGCCCGTCCGCCGGGGTTTTCTCCTCTCAATCGATCGCCGTCGATCGCCATTCACTGTCCTCTATCCGAACGGAGTTATCCGCCATGAACTACTCAGAAATCCTCGGCGCGTCCAAGTACCACAACGCCATCGCGATCGCATCGACACCCCGCAAATCGACCCATTCCTATACCGGCTATTGCGTCGATGTGTTCTTCGCCGAGCCGTCCGACCTGGTGCGGTTCCAGAAGTTGGTCGGCTACAAACTCGGCATCTTCCTCGCCGTTTCCTACGAGCAGGATTACGCCCGAGTGCGCGTCCCCGTGGAAGCGTGACCGACCGAAAGCGATAGGTGCGATCCGCGATCGCACCGACGCAGTTCCCCCCGCCCTCGAAGACAACTGACCGACGCTGGCGCGAAGAGGGGATTGGGGGATTTCTCACCTAGACCGTAGCGTTTTCACAGTCAACTAAACTGGAAATAACTCATGGAATATTACCGCCAATATCAGTTAAATAGTTGGATCAGGTTCTATCAATACACGGACTTCTTGCTCGTCAAGATCGATGATTGTGTAAACCCCGACAACTGGTCAGCGGAAGATTGGGAAGACTTCGCCGATTATGTCAAGTTTGTCAAAGATAAGACACTCGTGTTTGACATCAGGCAGGATGCGAGAGCGATCGAGATGGCAGCCCTCGCTTGCAAAGCCGGATTGAAACTTGTGCTGGTTGGCAACCAAGAGCAAAAGTTGACCGGGGTTCTCACAGGTCACAAAGTCCGCAAACCAGGCAAGCAGTTCGAGCGATTGGTGCAAGCCGGTGAGAAATTTGCCATCACAGTTAGTGAGACGCAACCATCCTACATCAACGAACGATATAAGTACGGCAAGAATTTCGGCTTTGCTTTTGAATCGTTCATGGTCGAAGATTGACAAACTTGACCCCTAAGCCCTGCCTCTCGGCGGGGCTTTCCCTTTTTTTAATGACCCACCTTCACCCTTCAATTGACGATACCCATCATGCTCGAAATTATCTACCGCATCGACTCCAAGAACCCCCACGCGACGCTCGGCAAGGATCGCGATCGCTACAGCATCAACCTGTGGACGCTGAAGGACAAATACCGCTGATCCGGTCGGGGCAACTCCCCGGCTGCAAACCGTACCGCCCCTCGGACGCATAGAAAAGATGGGGTGTCAGCCGACATCCCATCACATATATCAGGGACTTTCATTCTCTCACGGCAATGGAAATTATCGACCAAAATCTACTCGACATCACCGCAGGAATCATCGGACACCAGACCAACTGCCTCGGCTTCATGGGCGCCGGAATCGCCCTGCAAATCAAACGGAAGTATCCGAGGGTTTACCGGCAGTACAGCAAATACTGCGATCGCCACAGACCGTACCCCGGCTTACTGTTGGGAACCGTGCAGCCCGTGTGGGCGGACGAAAGCCGGAAACTGCTGGTGCTCAACTTATTCGGCCAGTTCAATATCTCCCACAGCCGCACCAACGTCAACACCGACTACGAAGCGCTGCGGGCGATCGCGCTCAAACTGAAACTGAGGCAGGAACGGGGGGAACTCGGACCCATCCACCTGCCCTACGGCATGGGCTGCGGCTTGGGCGGCGGCGACTGGGAAGTTGTCGGTCGCATCTTCCGAGACGTGGACGGTCGCTGGTGCAAATTGCCCGATCGCAACTGAATTGAACCGCCACCGCTGGCGCGGGGGATGGTGTCGGGGAGGCTTCGCCCTCCCCATTTTTATCGGCGGCTAACGCCCTACGAATTGAGGAGTATTACGGAGTTGAAAATGCACAGACCCATCAACATTTATTCCGGCACCCGAGGGCTCGGCGGCGCCCTCACCAACCCCACCCGACTGGCTTTGAAGAAGGGCAGCATCAAACACAAGTACCCCGTCGAACTGCGGGGGAACTGGTACGCGGACGCGGAGGAAGCCTACCAGGATTTGAAAAGCCTCGACTTCGATAAAGACCAACAACTGATGGTGGAGATTCTCACCGCCAAACTGCACCAGCACCCGAGGCTCAAAGATGCGATCGCCGACCGGGGTGGGTTGGCGTGGCTGCGGCGGTGTACCCACATCGTCCGCCACCGCAACGGAGAACCCGGACGCTGGGAAGGGGAGGGGCTGCGATCGCCGTTCGTGAATTGCCTGTATCGCGCCTACGCGAAGTTCGCCCCCCTGCACGAGAAGATTACCGTCGTCAACGGCAAGGTGGACGGCTGGACGGGCGAGGGGAAAATCTACATCGGCCGTGAGAACCGACGCCTGGGGCTGGCTGCGTCCCCCCTGCAGAATCCGTACCGCATCGGCGAGGACGGCTCCCGGGATGAGGTGGTCGCCAAATACCACCGCCACCTGAAAGGGCGCATCCTGGCGGGCGATCGGCAGATCCTCTATATGCTCCGCACGATCCTGGAGGTGGCGAAGGAGAACGTGCCGGTCGAACTGTGCTGCTACTGCAAACCCGCACGATGCCACGGCGACGTGGTGAAGGCGGCGCTGCTGTGGCTGGCAAACGGCGGACTCGAACGGGAACTCGCCTGCAACCGAGAAACAGACGGCTGACGCCGTTCCAATTGAGGAGAAATCCCAACCATTCCATCCAATCAAACGCCCCCGCAGACGGCCATCTGTGGGGGTTGTTTCGTCGCACATTTCGTTTTCGGAGAAGTAGGAACAATGTACCCCATCGACATCAAACTGGCAAGCCAACTGCCGCGATTCAAAGGACAGAAACTCACCCAGCCGGTGTACCGGTTCGACTGTTCCCGCCCGAATCCGCTGGGCAATCCGTTCTACGGGAAAACCCGGATGAAAGCGTACCGCGAATGGCTGCTCATCCTGGCGGCGGAGGAATTCCCCCGAGACGCGGATGATATCGAAGCGACCGAGTGGGCGATTCACACCCTCGGAAATATTGCGGCACGCCAGCAGTGCAAGCGGGTTTCGATGTGGATTCACGGCAGTTGCAAACTGTTCGTCCCCGACCCGAACGACACCTACCGCGAGTTGCAGCGGGTGAACGCCGCGTCACACAAAGGCATCATCTATTTCCCGTGGGAAAGTCGGGACGTTCAACAGTACGAAAACGGCGAGAAGGCGGTCGGGCTGTGCCGCATCGACGCGCCCCACATCCGGCGCGAGGAGGAACCCATCATCCTCGAAGTCGCCTCGACCCTCGACCTGGACTTCGGCGTTCTCGCCGGGTAATCACCGGGTAAATAAACCGCCATTCAACCCACATTAATTGCCCATATTGTCGGGGAGTCTCATGGCTCCCCCTCGCTTCATTATGGATAAAATTCGAGTATTCGAGTCCGCCATTTCCGAGTGGACGAACGAAGAATTTCCCCGCAACATTCTCAGCACGATATTCCCCGGCATCCACAAAGACCTCCGGGGCATCAAACTCATCCCCAACGAGTCGGTGAAACTGCGGATGAAAGGGTGGGCACTGGCATTCAGCAGCGGCACCACCGCCTACTTCATGAAGGTGAATGACGTCAGGTTGCCACAAGTCCAAGCATTGTTTGCCGACAAACCCGACTGCGCCCGGTACGGCTCCCTGTTGACTTCCCAGACCTTCGCCGCCCACCTGTACGAGTCCGTGCGAATCAAGGTGGTGGACTTCACAGCGTCCGAATATCGGGGCTGGGGAACCGACGACTGCCGGGGGTTCATCCACCCGCGATTGTTGGGAGCCATCGACGGCCGGGGCGATCGCGCCTTCCAGTTCCGCATGGTGTGGCTCCAGGATTGGCTGCCGGATGACACCAACCTGCTGACATTCAACGGACCGGGAAAGAGTTTCCTGGCCAAAGGAACTCTCGCGCCGATAGACGGCTTGACCTGGGACATCGTGTTGGACAGGAGCAGCATCAAGGGCAATGACATCGAATGCGGCGAATACCACCTGCCCCGGGTGGCAATCGGCAACAAGATGAACAGCCGCATCAGTGATTGTTCCAACTCCTGGCAGTTCAACATTTGGTTCAGCAAAGAGGCGATCGCGGCGGACTTACTCCCCGGCGTTTTGCTCGAATGCGATCGCCTCAAGGCACTGCAATCCGATCAGCGGAACCTGATCGCCCAGATGTGCGATCGCGGCATCAAACGGGCGGAAATCGCCGGGACGCCACCGGATCGGATGGCACAACTGCTGGCGGGGGACAAATACGGACGGCTCTCGACCCACCGCAAATGCCTGGAGTGGGCGCTCAAGCAACTGCGGCGGGAGTGGAAGCGGCTGGCCTACGGGGGGGCGCACCGCCACCAATCGGCGATGGCACAACCCGACCGCACCCTGGCGCCGGACGAGGTGAGCATCAACGGCGTCGCCGAGGGTCAGGTGTTGGTGGTGACGCGGTACCCCATCGTCAACTCGGACGGCATCCGCAAGTATCGGAACGTACACCGACCCGACACCCTCAACGGCTGCTGCGCCATCCACCCGGACATCGCCATGACCAACCACCAATGCGATTTCGACGGGGACGCGCTGGTATTCTCCCGCGCCGAGGATATCCCCCACATCGCGGCGGAAGTGCGCTGGGCCGGCGAGGAGCCGAAGCATCCGCCCGTGGTGAAGCGGGAAAAGGTTCCCTACACCGGCAGCATCGAAGCGATCGTCAACGCCCAGGCGTCGGACTCCATCGGGTTGGTGGCGACGTGGATCGGGGTGGTGGAAGCCAGCAAGCGACCCGACCGGCACCGGCTGCTCGACCGATTGTTCGACGCCCTCCAGATTGAAGTGGATTCGCCCAAGTCCGCCACCCGCTTCGCGGACATCTACCCGACCCTGGAGAAAGAGTGCGCCGTCTGGCAGAAAGCCCACCCCGTCGCCCTGTTCGACCAGAAGCGCAACGACCAACTCTTCCTCACCGAACCCGGGCGCTTTCCCCTAGAACAAGCGGGCTACCACGTCCTCGCCGACGCGGTATCGAAGGCCTGGAGCGAGTGCCAGCCCTACGTTTCGCCCAACAAGCACTGGCGGTACCTGTTTCCGTCGGAGCGATCGCCGCGGTGGGACGGGTGGGCGCTGGCGGTGCTCGACGAGTACCACGCGAAGATCCGCGCCATCAAAGAGAAGTACGGCGAGAGTCCGAGGCGGCTGTCGGAAGCCATCGGCATCCTGGTGGAAACCCTGCGGTGCAAGTGTCCCGAAGGGGAGGGCGACCGCTTCGAGGCCTGCACCGCCCTGTGGCAGCTCCAGCACAACCCGAAGCGGTACGAAGCGGACAGGGACAATCGCGGCGTGTGGGGCGATCGCGTGGAGAAAGCCAGCCTGGTGTTCAACCTGTTCCCGGACATCATCGGCGATCGCATCCGGCGTCCGGTGGAGACGGTCTGGTTCGCCGGGAAGAACCGCAGCGTGTACGCAGGGCATCCGCTGACCGGGCAGGTGGCGACGCTGACGGTGCGGGGACAGAAGCTGTTCGTGGGCGAGACGCCCATCGGTGAGTTCCCCGACCAGTGCAAGGGCGACAAACTCGGCTCGGGCGATTACCGCTGCCGACTCTACGACTACGGCAACACCGGCTCGTCCGTCGAGGTGAAACTCATCGGGCGGTTGGACTGACGTTCTAGGGGAACCGACGTTCTAGGGGAACGCTTCCGCCTGCGGGTGGGAGCCTCCCCTGCTTCCGGATGCCGTGAGGGGCTACGCCGTGCGGGTCGAGAAGAATTCGGAGCCATCAAAGATGAGCGCAGAAACGGAACGAACCCAATCCCAACTGACTTTCGCCGAGCGGATGGAGTTGGAGGAACGGCAGCGGACCGAGCGGCTGACGGCGGCGGTATCGCCGGTGCTGACCCACCTGGCGGAACTGTACGGCTGCACCTGGACATCCGAACTGTCGGAGCGATCGCACTGGTTGGTGGCGAAAGCCCACATCGATGGCACGGACTGCGAACTGCGGTTCGAGGTGGACGGGCGGAAGCGGCGGGTCGTCTGCCAGTGGTACGGCAGTTTCATCACCCTGCCCGTCGTCCGTTACGACAACATCCAGTCGGGCGGGCGAACCGTCGAGGTGGTGAGCCAATTCACCGACCATTACTCCCCGGCGACCGAAACCGTCCGCTTCTGGAGCTACCGCCGCCGCGACGACGAGGGGCCGCAGAAGACCGCCACCTACGCCATCGGTCGCGACCCGCTGTCCGTCGCCAAGCAAATCCAGCGGATGGTGGACGGGTGCATCGAAGACAAGCGGGCGATGACGGTGAAAATCCAGGCGGCGCGGCAGCAGAAAATTGCCAGCAACGAGGCGACCGTCGAGCGGGCGGGTTACGCGGACGGGCTGTACCTGGTGGAAACGTCGGACACCCAATACTGCGGCGTCCCCAAACTGGAGCTGGCGTGGCGATTCCCCCGCGACTGTCCCTGGCGGTGCGACCTCGACTTCAACTACTACGGCACCGAGGCGACCCTGAAGCTGACCGTCCCCACCCGCGCCTTCCGGGATATCGTGTCGGCGATCGCGACCCTGTTCGAGACGGACCGGGGGAACCGCTGACGCCGTTCGGGTCGAGGGGAAAATCCCCAACATAGGTACAGTGAATGACGCGACTCGCTTCCTCCGGGGGGCGGTCGCTTTTTTTCTGGCTACGCCGTGCGAACTTCGGAGATTGATGCAGGAGAAAATTGCGATGTTATTGAACGACTTGTTGGCCCGACAGCAGAGCCAGTTCGACGCCATTCAAGGGCAAATCGAACAGTTGCAAGAACAACAGCGGCAGATCCAAGCTTTCATGCAGCGGATCGGGAGCTGCGAGTCGAAGATGGAGAGCGCCGCGGCGTTGATGCAGCAGGCGATCGCCACCGTCCGCGAAGTGTGTCCCGAGGAACTCGACGCCTACCGGGCGGTCGTCCTCAGCCTGTTCGAGGGGCACACCATCGCCCACCTGCCCGAGGCGGACGCGGACGAAACAGCGGCGGACGACCCGGACGAACCCGACCTCCCCGGTGGTGAAACAGACGGTGCGGCTGACGGTGAAACAGACGAGGGCGTTGACGTGAATGCGGACGAGGTGGAGGTGCAAGCCGTAGAAGCCGACGACCCCGCAGACCCCGACGACGACCCCGACTCCGACGACCCCGATGCACCGCCCAAACCCACCCGCCGGTTCCAGAGCGTCGGCAGTGCCGCGATTGAGTTGGATGACCTGACCCTCGACCAACTGCGGCATATCGCCAAGGGCATGACCCCGCGACCCAAGGGTTGGTACAAGATGAAGAAAGCCGAACTGCGGCGGATTATCGAAGCGCACCGAAACCGCTGACCGAGACGGCATCGCCGGTGAGCATCCTCCACTTTCCCACCTCCCCCATCGCGGGGATTTTTTTGGGAGAACACAACAGAAAAGCAAAGGATGCTACGCCGTACAAATGGAGGGGGAAATCGACTCCCCCGCAACGAAAAAATGAATCGAAATCAGAGGTGAAAGTCATGGCGACAAAAGCGCAAGCGAACGGCGAATCGGTCGAACTGAACGTCTTCGGGCGCAAGAATGAAAACGAAATTCTCATCCCCGAGATGCCGCTGGCTGCCCGCAATAATTGCCAGTCGGGCAAGTGGATGATTGGCGATGAGGAATACGGCTCCAAGGTGTCGATGACCATCCTCAAGTTCTCGAAATTCTTCGGAGATTTGGGGCAGACCCAAAACGCCCTGTGGGGGCAAATCTGGTTCGTCGCCGAGTCTGGCGAACTGCCCCAGGGGGTCGTGATGGTGACGTACATCAAGAGCCGTTCCCTGAGTGATTTCAACCGGCTGGTGGCGTCCGTCCAGGCGCGGGGCGTCGAGCCCGCCACGGGCATTTTCGTCCCCGAATTCGTCCGCCACACGGGCCAGAAACCGGACGAAACCGGCGTGCTCAAACCCACGTCGTATTACTCCCTCAAGTGGTCGTGGGTGGAGCGCACAGACTGGGCGCCGCTGGAACAGGCGGCGGCGGTCTTGGCGGACTCATCCAACCTCACCCGCATGATCGACCTGGACGGCACCCAGCGGATGCTGTGTCTCGATAATCTGTCGCCCCACGAGGTGGCGACGCTGATGGCGGCGAAGACATCCGAAGTGACATCCAACGCCCTGCCCGAGGGGATGAAGTCCGCAGAAGCCGGGGACGTGGTGCCGATGCCGTAGGTCTGACTCGGCGATCGCTTCGGGGGGCGGTCTGCGGCTACGCCGTGCGGGGGTAGGAGTCCATCAATTGGAGTGAAACAAAACACATGACTTCTACCCTCGCAAACATCCGAGAACTGGCCAAGAAGATGCGGCTGTGTACGACCCGCGACGGCTACCAGACCCTCCTGAGCGCCCACCCCGAAAGCCGGGTGAAGGAAGCGTGGGAGCTGCTGACCGAAGACGTGAAGGCGCGGCTGAAGGCCCTCGAACAAGCGCCCGAACTCCTCGACGCGGTGGCCTGGAGCAAGAAACTCCTCAGCAGCACCGAACCCGCCGACGTAATGGATGAAATCGCGTCCGCCCACGGCGATGACGGCTGGGCGGCGGTGTGGAAGGCGGTGCCGAAGGAGTGGCGCCCCAACCTGAAGGAGGCGATCGCCGCACCCGATGCCGTCCCCAACCTCTACGCCTGGAAGGACAAGTTCATGCTGTGCAACAACCGCCAGCAGTTGACCGAGTGCAAAGAATCGTTCATCCGGCGGTTCGGCGACCCACGGGCGAAGCAGTTCTGGAACCGGGACTTGACCGAAGACGAGCGCAACTACCTGCGGCAAATCGCGGCGGTGGACGCGCCCGCCCAACCCGAGCAAGCCGCACCGTCGGAGCAACCCGAGCAACCCGCACAGTCGGAGCAACCCGAGCAATGGGACTGGCCGGAGGGAACCGCCATCCTCTACCGCAAGTATCCCGGCGCCGAACCCCGGTACGGTGTGACCGCATCGACGGCGACCCCGGCGGGGAAGGTGCGGGTCATCTGGGACGACGGCGGCAAGAAGGTGTCGGTGCTGACGTCGAAGCTGGAGGTGGCACCCGATGCCCCGGTGACGCCCGCCCCGATGACGGCCGACGATGACGACCTCACCCCCGAGGGAATTGCAAACCTGAGCCTCGATACCTCGAAGTTGGTGGGCATGGCATCCGGCCGCAATGGCAATGGCAGCAGCAATGGCTCCCGCCCGCCCGAGGATGACCCCGACGCACCCGAGGATGATGAAACCGTGCGGCTGAAAATGCACGAAATCATCGACGAACTCATCGCCCTCGACCCGGAGGATGAAGCCTACGAGAGCCACATCGTCCGCCTGTTCCAGCAGCGACTCGATGCCATCTGCTACGTCCGCGATCGCCTGAAGGCGGAGGAGAAGGGCCAGAAAGCGAAATTCGACGCATTGGTGAAGGAATTCGAGACGCCGCTCGTCCGCGTCCGTTCCGCCATCAACCGCATCGACCGCTACGCCCTGTGGCTTTTTGAGCAGGGCAAGCTCGGCATCCGCAACGAGGGGCGCGATCGCGTCCTGTCATTCCACAAGACCGAGGCGGTGGAGGTACTCGCCGAGCCCGAGGACGTGCGGCGGGTCGCGCCGGATGCCGTCGAGGAGGTGGTGACGCTGAAGGTGAAGAAGTCGGCGCTCAAGCAACTCATCAAGGACGGCCACGACATCGACGGCGTGGCGGAACTGAAAGAAAACCTGCACCCGCGCACGGGTTGGAAGGTGAAGCGGTAATCGGCAATGGCGGGTTCCCCCACGGGAGTCCGCCGCTACGCCGTGCGGGTCGAGGAGTATTCATGGAGGTAAAACATGAACTTTATCCGAGTTGAAAGCCAATGTCATCCCGGCTCCTACCGCTGGCTGAACGTAAATTACATTGCGTCCGTGGATCGGCTGATTGGGGAGAAGGGAAGTGCGACCTTTGTTCTCATGGCAAATGGAACGAAGTATAACCTGACCCAGGAAGTCGGCGACGAATTTATCGAGCGGTTCGAGGGGTTGATTAACCGACAGATTTTGGAGGGGTAATCGCATCCCTCGATTCCCATTGGGGGGACGGTTCTCCCCCCGAAAACGGTACAATCATTCTGGAGAAAAACCATGACGCGACAGACGATGACCGACGCACAACGGAGCGCCATCAAAGCCGCCATCTGGCAGTCGATTCTCAATCAACAAACCGACGCGGTGATGCGAAACCTGCGCGACCGATTCCCGGAACTGACGGCGGAGGCGGAGGGAGAAATAAACCGGACGATGGGGCACCTGAAGAATGGTTGAAATCAACGTCATCACCCTGAAGCAACCGTGGGCGTCCGCCATCTTCTGCGGCAAGTCCGTCGAAAACCGGCGCTGGCAAACGTCCTACCGGGGCGAACTGTTCGTCCACGCCGGACGGTCTATCGACCGCGACGGGTTCGCGTTCATCCGCCGCGTCGGCGCCGAACGTCGGATGCCGATGCAACTGCCACTCGGGCAGATACTCGGGTCGGTGCGGGTGGTCGATTGCCGCTTCGAGGGCTTTATGGACGACCCCTGGGCGATGGCGGGACACTACCACTGGAAGCTGGAAAGTCCCCGCCTCTTACGCCAGCCCATCTTCTGCCGGGGACACCTGAAAATCTGGACGCTCGACGTGCCCGAAACCGAGTTGATGTTCGACCCGACCTGACCCTCCGGGGGCTACGCGGTGCGGATTGAGGGGAGTCGGGCGACCGGCTCCCCCATCGATCGCAGCTTACGGGAGTTGATGAATGAGGGTACGTTCGAGCGTATCGCCCAAGCGGGCGGGGCGAAAATCCGTCCGGCAACTGATGGACGGCGGCATCCGGCTGACACCCGTGCCGACGGGCTCCTTCGACTACAAGATCGGCTACTTCCGGGACGGCATCCCCCGCGTCGCCGTCCCCCGCCGCTTCCCCACCCGCCGGGGCTGTCGGAAAGAAATCGATCGCATCTATCGGGCTTACCGCCGCGATCGCGTCCTCCGGCTGCTGGCAACGGCGCTGCTGTCCGTCGCGGGGCGGAACCGTTAGAGCCCGTCGGTGGCGGGATTTTCCATCGGGGCATACCGACTCCGGCAGTCGTAGCAGTAGCGGTTCTGCGAGTCGGAATTGGCGTCGGTGAGCCGCACGCCACAGCCCCGGCACCGGTCGATTTTCTGCGGAGAAACCCACCGCTTCTTCTGACTTTTTTCCACGCGATCGCCTCCCATTCTTTCGTCTCTTTCGTCCGCCTTCCATTGTACTCGGTGGCGCATCATCTCATCCGAAATCGAAGCGATGCGGAACCCGTGACCGGGTGCGGATATCGGAGTTGGGAGTTCACCCTTTGACAGAAAAACAAACGTTCGATTTCGAGCGGGACACCGCCGCCGATGTGGCGTCGATCGGGCAACTCATCGCCAACTGCGACGAAATGCTCGAACGGTGCGATAAAAATTTGAAAAGACTGCAACAATTGGAGGTCAAAACCATGCACCCTGGATTGGAGACAATGGAGGTCGAACTGTTCGTGACCGTCCGCCTGAAGGTGAAAGATACCGTGGAGGGGCGGCACGATATCGAGCGGTACAATTCGGATTTCTATTACTACTACGAAAATTTGAGCGAACGGCTCGAAAAACAACTGACCGGCAATTCGGATTTGAATGTCGAATTCGTGTCGATCGCCGAGGTGAAATAGAGTTCCCGTTTCCGCAGCCCGTCACGCGGGGGGTATCGACCCCCCCGCCCGGTAATCGAGCCGCTCGTCGAGCATCCACCAGTTGGGTCAGTTCGTCCGTCATCGTTTCCAAACGGTCGTAATCAGCGGTTTGTAGTGAGAACAGAATCGGTCGTGTTCCAGGGCGATGCGCTCGGCTTCTGCCAAGGACATGGGCTGCGCCCTCTGGTGCGCCGTCTCGAACATAGAGTACCAGTGCTTTTCCTCCTCCGTCGGTGGCAGGTGCGGACTCCAGCACTCCGTCCGCCGGTCGTAAATCAGTACCGTCCACTTCATCGGTTCCCCCCTCCGTCCGTCGCCCTCAGCAATCCAGTTTAACCCATTTGTTCTAGGGGTGCGGCTCGGGGTCGCGGTGGGTTATAACGGTCGGATTGTACAATCCGGGGGGGAAGAAACGCAAATGAAAGTGGTCGCACTGCATTCGACGGTATTGAAGCTGTCGCCGCTCCAATCGGGCGAATTATCCGAGGGGGAGAAGTGGAATTTTTCGCAGGGGGATTGCAAAGATATTTACGCCTGTGAAGTCGCCCACTCCCACTGGCGCCTGCACCTGGTCGAGCCGGTGGCTGATTACCGACAACTCTACGTCTATCCGCCCCACTGCGAATTGGTAGAAGGCGAGGGGGAGCTGTCGCTGCCGCCGTCCGTCACCCTCGACGTCCCCTACAAATCCCAGCTCGACAATCGGTTCAACCCCACCGGTGCCTGCAACGTCACGTCCCTGGCCATGTGTCTGGAGTACCTGGGCGCCGAGCGCCGCACCCGCGCCGGTCAATTCGAGGATGAACTGTACGAATACGCGATCGCCAACGGGTACAGCCGCCATTCGCCCTACGACCTAGCCCAGATTGCCCGGGATTACGGGGTGCGCGATCGCTTCTTCGAGGCGGGGAATATCGATCGCATCAGGGCGTGGGTCGCCGCCGGAAATCCGAATATCATCCACGGGTACTTTACCGACTTCGGGCATATCATCGTCGTGGTGGGGTACGACGAATACGGGTTGATCGTCCACGACCCCTATGGGGAGTGGTTTGCCAGCGGCTATCGCACCGACCTGTCCGGCGCGTTCCTCCATTACTCCTATTCTCTGATCCGCCGCCTGTGTATGCCGGACGGCAACCTGTGGACCCACTACCTGAGCCGCTGAACCCCGCCAACCTCGATAATATAGCACTGTGCGCTGGCATAGTTACACAGGGGAGAAATCAGGAAACCCCAGAATTTCTCTCTCCTCTCTCCTCTC